>VGGT01000144.1 GCA_016868485.1 Bacteroidota bacterium | reverse complement strand
TGATCAAGAAAACCAACAGCCCTAGGGGGGCACTCATCCACCAAATCAAACCGATGGCGGCCGAAAGCAGTAGGTAGCGCATGATGAAGACCGGGTCGATTGGCGTTTCTGCCCGCCCTGTCTCCAGTAAATGATCAATAGCCCCGTGGGGTAAGCCGATCAGGAGAAGGCCCCCTACCATGAGACCGGCAGAAATGCTGTGCCAACCCCACTGAATGGCCAAAACCACCATCAGGGCTGCGGCCCATAATGGCCAGTAGATGCGGATGCGGCGATCAAAAAGATCCCTGAATGCCGCGCCTAAAAAGGGCCTTAAGGGCAGCGCCGCAAGGATGGGGAGTTCCTGAATGACTGTTGTTTCTTCGCGCAGAAAGCGCACCACCAAGGGCATCTTGGTGGTTTGAAACAGCCGATGGAATAGGGGCTTACCCAAAAGAGGGCGCTGGTTGAGTAGGTGGAGGAGCAGGCGGTCGTAGAAGGAAAACCGGGCGGGCTTGAGGCATAGGATTTGTTTGCTTGCAATCCGTTCCGCATCGCGGCACGAACTGATGAAGGAATAGCCTGTGCTCGGCTTGATGTTGCCCGCCCGCCCGCCGGTGTCGATCCAATTGGGGTGCCCCACGCCCGGCACCTGCCTGGCCGAACACATGGGAATCACACCTTGTTCCTCGCCCATAGACCGGTATTGGCCATAGTTTCGCTGGATGTAATGGCCCAATAGTTCGTTGGCCTCCGGCTGGCTTAGGGCATGCCGACCAAATCGGGTGCACTCTACCAAGGCGGTGGTTTCGGTAAACGGAAGCACGTACATGAATTGGGTATGGCCGTTTTGCGGGATGTTGAAATCCATCAGCGTGCAACACTCGGGATCGAATTGCGGGGTGTCTGTTTGGATGTTCCATCCCCTAAAACTTTGCAGCAGCTTTGCCTCAGTGCCCTGGGGTTCATCGAATTGGGGGGGACGCGAATCGAAGAACTGCCGGCCAAAAATTTCGGATCCCGACGCTTGAAGGCGCACCCGGTCGGCGCTTTCGCTGCCTTCCAACACATGATCTTCTACCCAATGGCAGTCGCACGACTTCAGAATCTCGCGCGATGCCGTCAACATGCGCTCGCCCGAGATGTGGTGATATGCATAGGGGGTCAGGGGCTGGGTGCGTTCTCCTGCCTGGCTCGTGCCCCAACTTTTGCTGATGAGGGGAGTGAGGTCCCATAGCGCAAGTTCTTCGGGGTTCGACCAAAAGCAAAAGGTTTTCTGGGTGATTTGTTCGGGATTGGGCTCGACAACACACAACTGAAGCCCTTGGAGCTGCCCCCGGCGGTGTAGGCTGCGCAGCAAGAGGGTGTTGGCGCATCCCATACCGAGGAATACAAGGTCATAAGGTCGATGAACTGCGGTCATAGGGATCGTGTACTCATCGCGAACCGGTGCTAGCCGCTTTTTTTGGCTATGGTGTTGGTTCTGCCGATGGATGGGCGCTTAAAAGATAGTAGCCACTGGTGGTGAAGAAGTCGCGCAGCCAGGGGATGGCCTGGAGCCAAGGCCATTGGAGTCGTTCCTTTAACCCAAATTTATAAGAATAAATGGGGTTAATGAGGTAGTAGCGCCGAACCACAGGATGCAGTTCTGCCTCGGCTACCCAGCGGTTGAGTGAGCGTATGCCGACTCGGTAGTCATGTATTTCGAGGAGTTCATCGTACACTTCCTTGGGTTCCTGAAAGGCGCGGAGGACTGCAGCATAGAGTGAACGGGGCAGGAGGTGCACCCAGGGTAACCGGCCAAGCAGTGAGGAGCGAGCGATTTGTTGGTGTCCGCCAAAGGGCATCCGCCATGGTGGCCATCCGATGAACAGCAATCCACCTTCAGCCAGAAACCGCCTCATTTGCCGCAACGCCTCCTGTTTTCGGGGAATGTGTTCGATGACATCTTTCAACACAATCAGATGAAATCGCCCAGTAAATTCGGCGGCAATGGCTGGGTTGAATATGTCTTCGGCCCTAAGTTCCATTCGGCCCTGATCGATGTAGGCCGACATGATTCTTTGTCCTTCTCGGATCTTCTTTTCGTTGAGGTCGATTCCTACACAATACGCACCTGCCTCGGCAAAGGGCATGAGGTTGCCCCCTTCTCCGCATCCGAGTTCCAGTACACGGCAATCGCTCCAGGGGCAGGGCAGGTGGGGCTGAACAAAGGGCATGATGCTCTTGCGGGCATTTTCGGCCAGGAATGCAAGGTATCCCTCGTGGTCGGAATGGAAATCGTATGGCACAGGCCGAAAATACGGGGATTGTGGCGATTTATAAATATATTTGTTGCTTTGGAAGATGAAATCGTTGGCTATTCGATTATTGGTTTTTTTCGTGCTCATGACGAGCATGCAGGCGTGTGGACAGACAGGCACTCCATCTCAAGCTGGCGCATCGACCGAGGCGGCATCGACCGAGGCGCCCCCATTTTCGGCTTTGAGTCCGGCGCAATTTGCTGAACGGATGAAGACCGATTCGCAAGTGGTGGTGGTGGATGTGCGTACTGCTGATGAATGCCAGCAGGGCATAATTCCTGGCGCTTTACTGCTGGATTTCTACCAGGAAGAAAAAATGAAACAGGCCATGGCGAATTGGGATCCGTCGCGCACTTATCTGGTGTATTGTCGGTCGGGTGGGCGTTCTGGTCAAACCTTAGACCTGATGAAGGCCCGTGGATTTAAACGGGTTTACCACCTCGAGGGCGGCATGAATGCATGGAGTCGTGTGGGCAGTCCGGTTACTGCGCCCTAGGCCGCTTTGGCGTGCCCGCGGGCAACATTCGGGCTCTCTGGGTTTGCCATTATTCTGAGCAGCTTTGGATGAATAATTAGGTCCATATCCTCCATAGGTACCGCACCAAGCAACACTTCGTTGCCCATAACCAATGCGCCAACGAAGCAACTTCGATCACCGAACGAAACCTGAATTGGGCCCACGTAGGGCACCAGATGGGTTAGGCCATCGGCCGTGGTGGCCAAGCGCGTTTCGCAGGCTTTCAATTGAAGCGCCGTGGCTAAATACTCGGGGACGACCAAGTAGGTAGAGCCTGAATCGGCCAAGCAGCGGACCTTCATCGGATTCAACGCGCTTATAACAGGATTTGATAAGATGATTTCTGAATAAACGAGGCCCATAACTTTTGTTAATGCTGTTAATGCTGTTAATGCCGTTTCATAAGATGCCAAAGATAAAAAAACCCGCGCCGAAATTCATGCATCAGGACACAATTCCATGCATCTTGACACATTTCGCTGTATTTTTGATGTTTGAGTCTCGATTAACCCCCCCACATTGATGTTGGTTGAACAAATCTATACCGGCTGCCTGGCACAAGGCGCTTATTATATTGAATCGAACGGCGAGGCAGCAGTCATCGACCCTCTGCGTGAATCGGAACCCTATTTGAGTCGGGCCGCCAAGAGTGGCGCCCAAATCAAATACGTCCTTGAAACCCACTTCCATGCCGACTTTGTTTCGGGTCACATCGAGCTCGCCCGGGCAAGCGGTGCCCAAATTGTATTCGGCCCGAACGCACATACCCAATTCGAGGCACACAACGCCCAAGATGGGGAACGCCTTCAGGTCGGTGATTTAGAAATTGTGGTGCTGCATACTCCAGGGCATACCCCGGAAAGTACCACCTACCTCTTGCGCGATGCCGAAGGGCGCGACTATTCCCTATTCACTGGAGATACCCTGTTTATCGGCGATGTGGGCCGACCCGATCTGGCGGCTGGCGCCGCACTCACCACCGAAGATATGGCCGGAATGCTCTACGACTCCCTCCGCAACAAAATTATGCCGCTCGGCGATTCCGTGATCGTGTATCCCGCCCACGGCGCGGGCTCTGCCTGTGGGAAAAACATGAGCAAGGAGACCTTCGACACATTGGGTCACCAAAAGCAAGTGAACTACGCCCTCCGTGCCGACCTCAGTAAGGGCGACTTTATACGGGAACTCACCACCGGCATTCCGATACCTCCTGCCTATTTTCCCCTCAACGTTCAACGCAACAAACAGGGCTACGGGGCCTTGCGCGACGTACTCGATCGGGGTACACGCAAACTCAGCCCTTCGGCCTTCCAATTGATCGCAGAGGAAGAGCGCGCACTCGTATTGGACACCCGTAAACCCGAAGTTTTTGCGGCCGGTCACATTCCAGGAAGCATCAACATAGGAATCGACGGGGCATTCGCACCTTGGGTGGGCACCCTGATCCCCGATATTGAGCAGCGGCTGCTGTTGGTGGCCGATCCGGGTCGCGAACAGGAGGTGGTGACGCGACTTGCCCGTGTGGGCTACGACCATGCCATGGGGTACCTCGACGGTGGATGGGATGCTTGGGTCTCTGCCGGATTCGATACCGCCCGCATTCCAAGCATTTCGGTCGATGAATTCGCCCGTATGAAGGCGGAGCATCCCGATTATGACATTCTGGATGTACGCAAACCCGGTGAGTACGCCAGCGAACACCTGCCTGATGCGCATTTGTTGACACTCGACACCCTCAACGACAACCTGCACCAGGTGAACCCGAATCGCGATTATTTTGTGCATTGCGCCGGGGGGTATCGCTCCATGATTTTTGCCTCGATCATGGCTGCCCGAGGCTACCACAGACTCATCAACGTGGAGGGCGGAATGGCCGCCATCCGCAAATCGGGTCACTTTCCCTTGGTTTCTACCGCCTGCACCGCCTCCTAATCCGATCCAATTGAGTCGAGGAATCGTAGGCTGCATCCATTCAACATCCGATGTTTGAGTCGGCCTGTTTGAAGGTCCGTGAGTCGCTCTACGGAATTCTGTGCCAAACCGATGTGGGGGGGAGGCCCGTGCATTTTGGCAGCGGCACTGGCTTTTTGATTGCCCCCCAGCTCTGCCTGACCGCTGCCCATGTGCTGCACCACGATGGCCAAAAAAATGCCCCCATCCACAGCCGAATACAGGTCATACGAGCCCCGGAAGTGGGGCAGCCCATGCGCATGGCGCGGCTACTGGGGATAGATGACGCCCTTGACCTGGCTCTTTTGCAGATCGAGCATGTTAGACCCATCGATCAAACTAGACCCATCGACCATAATAGACCCATCGAGCAAATTAGACCCATAGAGCAAGCCAGACCCATCGAGCAAGCCAAACGAATCGATCAAACAGGATTAACAGCCGACCAAAGAACAGCCGTCCCTGCTGCACAGCAAAAAGATGTACCAGAGCTCACATTGCACGCG
>VGGT01000143.1 GCA_016868485.1 Bacteroidota bacterium | reverse complement strand
GATCAAACGGCGAACCGAGCCTACGTTGAGCGCAGACTATCGAAAAAGGGAGGCGTTTTGGCCGTACATCAACTGCCGAACTTGAGCTGGGTTGTGTGGCAGAAAGAACAAGGTCCGGATACGGATAGGCGCGGTGCACAAAATGAGCATGCGCGCGCCAAACAGATGGAGGCCCTCAGACAGATGGGTGGTCAGCTTCAGAAGGCACTTCAAGCCGAAGAGGTCGAAACGCTTTGGTTGACGGGTGATGCAGAGGCCGACGAAATATTGGCCCTTGTTGAGGGAATCGGCCTAGCGGCTTATCGTTTTCGTACCTATTTGAAGTCACCTGAAAAACCTCCTGTCGATTTAACTGAAATACAGATTTGTTCAGCAGGTTCAGCAGAGATGCATCAAGGAGCGGTCGATGAGCTTTCCGCCCTTTGGGAGGCGGTTTATACGGCGCGTGATTGGGTCAATGAACCCCAAAGCTATCTGTCGGCCCCGCAATTTGCCGAAGAAGTGCTGCGCTGGTCGACCCAAACCGGCTTCCATGCTGAGATTTTCCACAAGAAGCAAATCGAGAGCCTAAAGATGGGGGGGCTCTTGGCGGTGAATAAAGGCTCCGTTCAGCCGCCCGTATTTATGGTGTTGGAGTGGAAACCTGAGTGGCCGCAAGGAACAAATTCAGATGCACAGAAACCCATCGTTCTGGTCGGAAAGGGGGTGGTTTATGACACGGGTGGACTCAGTCTGAAGCCAACACCGGGCAGTATGGACAGCATGAAGTGCGATATGGCGGGCGCCGCCGCAGTGGCAGCAACCATTGGGGCCGCAGCACGCATGCGCTTGCCCGTTCACCTCATTGGACTCATCCCGGCCACCGACAACCGGCCATCGGGCGAGGCCTATGCCCCAGGGGATGTCATCACCATTTCGGATGGCACCACTGTAGAGGTCTTAAACACCGATGCCGAAGGTCGGCTTATACTCGCGGATGCCCTGCATTATGCCAAGAAATACGAACCGCAACTGGTCGTGGACCTGGCCACGCTGACCGGATCGGCAGTATTGGCTATTGGATCACAAGGCGCGGTTGTTATGGGTACGGCAGAAGATGCAACCATAGACGCTTTTGAACAATCGGGCCTAGCCGTACATGAGCGTCTTGCGCCATTTCCTATGTGGGATGAATATGGCGAAATGCTCAAAAGTCATATTGCGGATTTGAAAAATATTGGCGGAAGAGAAGCGGGCGCTATAACGGCAGGCAAGTTTTTGCAGCACTTCACCGATTATCCCTGGGTGCACATCGACATCGCTGGCCCTGCTTTCCTCGACAGCGAAAGCAGTTATCGCGGCAAGCATGGAACAGGATTCGGTGTGCGGCTTTTGCTTCATTTTCTCAAAAGATATACGCAATGAGCGATAAACCCCGCATTGGCATCAGTTGTGGAGACTTAAATGGGGTGGGTATGGAGTTGGTACTTCGCATCCTCAGCGACCCGCGCATCCTTCATTCCATGACCCCCATTGTTTATGCGCCACAGCGTGCCGTTGGCCTATACCGAAGGATATTGGGGATTCAGGATTGGAATTTATTGACCATCGAAACGCCACTGCAGGCCCCGGCCCGCAAGGCATGTTTAATCAACTTATCGGCCGAAGAACTTGAAATTGTGCCGGGTCAACCCGATCCCCAGCTCGCGCGGTTTACCCGGTTATCACTCGAACGTGCGGTAGCGGACCTCAAATCAGGAGCCTTGGATGCATTGGTGACAGCCCCAATCAATAAAGCTGGAATACAAGGCGACGGATTTCAAGTGCCTGGACACACGGAATTTTTGCAGAAGGAGTTTCCCGCAGGCAACGCCATGATGATCCTGCTGGGCGATCACATGAAAGTGGCAACGGTAACGGGTCACATCGCCCTCAAGGAGGTGCCCACGGCCCTCACCCAAGCGCGCGTGTCTGAAAGCATCCGCCGTTTTGCCCGAATCCTGACGCAAGACTTTGCGATTACCAGACCAAAAATCGCTGTACTTTCTCTGAATCCCCACGCCGGTGATGCTGGATTGTTGGGCGATGAGGAGCAAAAGGTCATCATACCGGCCATCGAAGCCGTGCAATCGGAGGGTATTCTGGCCTGGGGCCCTTATGGAGCGGATGGTTTCTTTGGCACGGCTCGTTATGCGCATTTCGACGGTGTGCTCGGGATGTACCACGATCAGGTCCTTACCCCTTTCAAGGCCTTGTGTTTCGATTCTGGGGTGAATTTCACGGCTGGCTTGCCTGTAGTGCGCACGTCGCCCGATCATGGAACGGCTTATGAATTGGCCGGACAAAAAAAGGCGGATCCATCCTCATTCAGAAGCGCACTCTACGCTGCCGTAGACATACTGCGCACACGCCGCGAGCAATTGGCGCTGGAGGCGGGGGCTTTAAAGCCCAGTACAGTTCTTGTTGCCTTTATCCTTTTTTTTCCGTACCTTTGCGGGCTAACTTGAGCCGTATGGCCTCGCAGTCGACTACCGCATACGAAATACGCTTTTCAGCGCTTAAAAACGGGTTTCATTACTACGATTACGCGCTCGACCAGGCTTTTTTTATGCAGTTCCCAGAGAGCCTGATCACCCAAGCATTCATCAATGTGCGCCTTTGCCTCGAACGTAAGACACGGGAGATGGTGTTAGACTTCAGGTTTGGCGGCAGTATTCAGGGTGTTTGCGATCGATGTCTGACTGAATTGGATCACCCAGTGGAAGGCGACACCCGGCTGTTGGTTAAAATCGAAGATGAGCCCATCGAAAACACCGATCAAATTTGGTACGTTTCAACTACGGCCTGGTCGTTTCAGCTGGCCGAATACCTCTATGAATCGGCTAGTTTGCTTCTTCCCCTTCGGTTTGTATGCCGTGCCGATCAACAATTGGCCTGTGATGAACGTCTGTCTTCATGGATGTCTCATGCGACCAACTCAATTGCTTACACCCCAGAGGTTGTCGAACAAACCGACCCTCGCTGGGAAAAATTAAAACAACTTAAGATCAACTGATATGCCCAATCCCAAACACCGACATTCCCGCAGCCGCCGCGACAAGCGGCGTACACACTACACGGCTGAAGCGCCTACATTGGCTGTTTGTCCGACCACAGGTCAACCTCATCTCTTCCACAGAGCCCATTGGTTCGAGGGTAAGATGTACTACCGTGGCAAGGTCGTGATGGAAAAGGCCATTGCATAATGATAAAATTCAGCCGTCGATCGGTTGAAAATCCCCATCCCAATACGCTCGAATTCCATAATTGGAGTGGATTCCCCTTTGATGGGCGTGGGATTTCGTGTTCTTGAATGAATAAAATGACCGAAATCAGAAGAACAGCGGCCATTACTGGGGTCCATGCGTGGGCCCCGAGGAATGTTGTTTCCAACAACCGCCTGGAGCAGTTGATGGAAACCACTGATGAGTGGATTACCGCTCGTACAGGCATCAAGGAGCGCAGGTGGATGGAAGAGCCTGGCCTGGCAACATCCGATTTGGCCGTGAAAGCGGTAGAGGGATTGTTGAGAAAAACAGGCACGAATCCTATGGATGTTGAGCTACTCATTTGTTGCACAGCAACCCCTGATATGGCTTTCCCTGCAACCGCCAATGTCATTACAGATAAGTTAGGAATGACCCAAACGGCTGGTTTTGACTTGTCAGCTGCTTGTTCGGGCTTCCTGTTTGGGGTTAACACCGCTGCTCGATTCATAGAAAGTGGTATCTACCAAAAAGTGATCGTGGTTGGGGCCGACAAAATGACTTCAATCATCGATTTACAAGACCGTTCAACGGCCATCATATTTGGCGACGGTGCGGGAGCCATTTTGCTCGAACCGGACTCTGATGGCTATGGCGTACTCGATGGCATCATGCGCAGCGATGGGGTGGGCCGCACCTACCTCTGTCAAAAGGCGGGCGGATCATTGAATCCGGCGAGCCCAGAAACGGTTGCCCGTAAGGAGCACTTCATTCATCAGGAGGGAAAAACCGTGTTTAAATTCGCCGTAACCAATATGGCAGGGGTAGCGCAGGAGATTATGGAACGCAATGGATTAACCGCCAACGATGTTCAATGGCTGGTGCCCCACCAGGCCAACAAGCGCATCATCGATGCAACGCGCGAACGGACTGCCCTCCCCGAGGAAAAGGTGATGGTCAACATTCAGCGTTATGGCAACACCACGAATGCATCCATTCCATTGTGCTTGCATGAGTGGGAGCCTCAACTTAAAAAGGGTGATAATCTGATCCTAGCGGCCTTTGGTGGTGGTTTTACCTGGGGGTCTCTTTATGTGCGCTGGGCCTTTGATGGCGCCAAAGCCCTCAATCTGACCGATGTCCAGCCAGGCCAACTCAACCTCATACCCTAATCAAGCAAGTTCTCACCTACGATTCATTCAACAAGTATTCTCTCACGATCCATTCAACCAACGATCTACCCAATTCCTATTATGGCATCAACTTCCGAATTTCGCAATGGACTTTGCATCAAATTCAACCACGACATTTATCAAGTTGTCGAATTTTTGCATGTAAAACCGGGTAAAGGTGCCGCATTTGTGCGCACCAAGCTCAAAAGCATGACCAACGGCCGGGTTTTAGACAATACCTTTCCCGCTGGAGCAAAAATTGATACCGTTCGGGTAGAAACCCGCGAATTGCAATTCCTCTACCAAGATGATATGGGATTCAATTTCATGGACAGCGAGAGTTTCGAACAATTTGCAGTCGAAGAGCATAAAATCAATGCACCTCGATTTCTGAAGGAAGGGGCCGTTTGTTTGGCCTTAGTGAATTCGGAGGATGAAAATATTTTGGGCCTTGAATTGCCCCATATGGTGGAAATGGAAGTGACCTACACCGAGCCAGGTCTGAAAGGCGATACCGCCAGCGGTTCCGCACTGAAACCGGCAGTCGTTGACAACGGCCCAAGCGTTCAGGTGCCTTTGTTCGTTAATCAAGGCGATCGCATCCGCATCGACACCCGCACGGGTGATTACGTTGAAAGAGTCAAATAATCCCTTATTTTTGAAGCTTATGGATATCAAAGAAATTCAAGACCTGATCAGGTTTGTTGCTAAGTCGGGCGTCACAGAAGTTGAATTGGAAAAAGAGGGGTTTAAATTGGTGATCAAGGCATCCGGTACCGCACAAAACGGCGGCCATGCCTCAACAGCAGTGGGAATGCCTGCCCCCCTTGCTTATGCCCCCGCCCCTGTTGCCTATGCGCCCGCCCCTGTTGCGC
>VGGT01000142.1 GCA_016868485.1 Bacteroidota bacterium | reverse complement strand
CACGAGCCATTCGCTCGCGCAACCAACCATCCATTCCATCGGTTTGGGTGATGATCCAAATGGGGTCGAACACCCCAGCTTGTTCGCGCTTGAGGTCATTCACCAATCGATCACACAATTTCGCCAGCGCGGAGGATGCATAAAGCTCTAGTGCCATATTCTTTCGTTCTCTTTTTTCAATCAAAAAACAGGTTTACTTCAGACGATCTGCCAGCCCAGATATACGCTGAATGCTGCGCCCCACCCCGGTCTTGAGCACCGATTCGGGTCCCCAAACCGCCACCTGATTTCGGGCCCTGGTGATTCCGGTGTAGATCAGTTCTCGGGTGAGGAGCTTATTCTCCTCCCTTTCGGGCAAAACCACCAAGACACGGTCAAATTCAGAGCCCTGACTTTTATGAATGGTCATGGCAAAGGCTGTTTCGCAAGCATGAATGGCCGAGGGATGAAAAGAACGCAAGGCATTCCCTTCTTCATGGCCTTCAAACCACACCCGCAGTTGTCCGTTGTGGGCGGGATCAGAACGCACCAAGCCAATATCCCCATTAAAAAGGCCCAATGCGTAATCGTTGCGGGTCACCATAATCGGTCGATTTCGGTAGAACAGCTCTCTTTGTCCGACCCGAGCCGAAAAACGCTGCCGGACAGCCTCCTCAATCTTGAGGTTAAGCAAGTAGAGGCCATATTGTCCTTCCCGCACCGGAGTGAGCACGCGATACTCCTTAAATCGCTGGAGCGCCCGTTCAACATCATCCTCTTCGACATAAGACCTATAGGCCTCAACGATATCCGCCAAGACAACATTCCAGTCATTCGAAGCAAGGTTCGGGTACCACCTCAAGGCTTGGGCATAAGATGGATTGTGGAGCAGATCAACCGCCAGTTCCGCCTGACCACCCAAGACCGACCTGGCCAATTTCCCAACCCCACTTTCGTCGTTGAAGCGGTGACTATACCGAAGCTCGGTGATGCACTGTCCTAAGGTAGACCATTCATCCGTTTCGGCCTCCGGCCCAATGGCCCGCTCCGGATGCGTCACAAATAGGTTGATGAGTTCGCGCTCGTTATGACTAAACCGATTCAGGCCCCCCGCAGATGCGCATAAATCGCCCAGCAGGCTACCTGATTCCACCGAGGCCAACTGGTCCTTGTCGCCTAACAACAGCAAACGTGTTTCTGGGGCGCAGGCCTCAAGCAACTTAGCGAACATCGGTACATCCACCATGGAAGCCTCATCCACCACCACCCAATCGAAGGGCAGGTGCCGATCGCGGTGGTGCTTAAAATAAATTGAATGGGGCACATAACCCAACAAACGGTGCAGCGTGAACGGTTTAAGTCCGCCCAGCCACTGCTGAAGATCTATGGATAAACATGCCGATTGCTGCCGAATCGACTCCAACATGCGCATAGAGGCTTTGCCTGTGGGTGCTGCCAAGGCAACACGTGCTTGGGGATAGAGGCGATGCACCCCTTCCAACAAGCGCACCAAAGTGGTGGTTTTGCCTGTGCCGGGCCCACCCGTAATGATGCCGAAATCGCTACACAAAGCCCGTACCACGGCCGCCGTTTGCCAATCGGGCAGCAGCACGCGACCCTCCTCCGCTGGCCGTGAATCAACAGCCGGGGCGTATCCTTCATCCCGCAAAGCCCGCAAGGCCCCTGCCCGCTCGTTCCAGTTCAACCGTGTTCGATCGACCCGGGCGCGGATTCGATCCACAATCTCCGTTTCATACAGAAAATATCGTTGCATATACAACATATTGTTGTATAGCACAAATGGTTTATTTCGCGATTCATCGCCTACTGCTACCCATTTCCATACATTGCCCTCCAAGCCTAATGCAGCCTGATGAGGCGATTCAACATTGCCCTCCAAGCCTAATGCAGCCTGATGAGGCGATTCAACATTGCCTAATTCAGAATAGGGCACACAGATATGTCCGTCGATGATGCGCTCCATCAAACACTTGGCCCAGGCTCCAAGCATAGGATCAGGGAAAAAATCAGCGAATTGTTGCGACAAATCGGGGGGCGCCTGCGACATAACCTCTTGTTTTACGGAAAATCAATGTACGAAATAAAATGATCGACAAAGCTAGAATTTGTTTGTGTCATCTTATGTCACACGAAATGAAAAAGGGAAAAAACATGCATATTTACAGCCCGCATGAAAAATCCCTTGTTGCGCACCCTCTACTCCGCCATTCCGGCCAAACGCTGGTTGTTTGAACCCCTCCGCAGGAGTCAAATCGTCCCCAAAAGCATCTACCGGCATTTATTCGTGAACGGCAGCATGCGCATCAAAGTGGATGAAAAAAGGCACTTCTTCATTCAAAACAATGGACATTATATAGAAACCCTTCTTTATTGGGGGGGAATAGAAAAGGGCTGGGAGCGTGAAAGTGCTGCTGTGTGGATGGCGCTCTGTCGTCAAGCGCACCACATCCTGGATGTGGGGGCCAACACCGGTATTTACAGCCTTTTGGCGCATTCGGTGCAAGCTGGGGCCGACATCTGTGCCTTCGAACCCGTACCTGGTGTGCTCAGGCAATTGGAACAAAACAATGCGCTCAATGGCAATCCCCTACGCTTGTTCCCGATGGCATTGGGACCTGAAGACGGAGAGGCAACGCTTTATGACAACCTCGACAACCACTACGAAGCCTCATTGGTGGCCGATCCACATGGCAAACACCGTCCGCAAAACGAATACAAAGTAGCCGTTCGTTCGATCGACAGCCTTTTGGCGGATGGTACCCTCAGCGGAATTGACCTCATGAAGGTCGATGTGGAAAAATTTGAAGCACAGGTTTTAGCCGGTTTTAAGGCTTTGGCTCACTACAAGCCAGCTGTCCTCATCGAAATCCTCGACGATTCGATTGGTCGCGACATCGAGCACATGATTGAGGGACTCGGATACCATTTTTTCAATATCGATGAAGAACGGGGCCTGCAGCCCGTGGCACACCTCAGCAAAAGCCACTCCTACAATTTCCTGCTCGCTCAAGACCGTCATCTCCCGGCCCTCAAATCGGCCCTACAAAGGTGAAAGGTTAGGTTCATTCCCACTGACTTTTTCAGTTGATGATTCCGTTTGAAACTGGGTCAGTGATTCCGGTGTAAAGTGGGTCAGTTTGCAGTGAAATGAGTGGGTCAATATGAGTGAAATAACCACTGTATTTGTTCCATTATTCGCAAATACCTTTTGGTTGGTTTTCCTGCATACGTTTTTTTAAAGTTCTTTTTATACAGTTCGCTGTATAGGTTATCGCTTTCAAAAATCGGGGCAAGATACTTTAGTCAGCCTCTGTTTTTTTTTGCTTTGGGTTGAGGTCAAATAAACTTTATAGTTTCGGTGTTCGTCCCTGTATTTGTAATCCAGCTCAATGTATGGTTGTTCGCTGTGGGTGTTTACCTGTATTGAAATACTGCCTGTTGGGTTTCCGTTTCTGCTCCAATTGAGTGTACCGCTTACCGGTGATGGTTTGGGCTATCCCCCAATTCGAAATGGAGCATAAGCAAAAAAAAGTAAGCAGTTTATTCATGTGCAATTCGATTTAAAAGTTCCCATGTATAATCAGACATAAAATGAGGGATATTTAACAGTCCGTCTCTATAGGAAAGATTTTTCAACGAATACCGGATGCGCAATTTTGGCTGGTATTTCCGATGAAACTCGCTTAAACTTCGACTCTTTACGTTTTCATCACTTTTCACTTCGATTGGGATGATTTGGTTGTGGTATTGAATGAGAAAATCCACTTCAGCGGTATTGCTGGATGTCCAGTACCTTGGCGTGACCTCAAATTGTGTCACTAAACTTTGAAGGATGTAATTTTCGATCATTGCACCTTTGAATTCTGTAAATAGACGGCTGCCTTCCACATATGCCAACGGAGACAACTTTGCCATTTTTCGCATGATTCCAACATCCAGCGCATATAGTTTGAATGCGTTTTCATCGTCATAGGCCGAAAGCGGAATACTCGGTTTTGAAATTAATTTGACTTGATGAACCAGACCTGACAGAACCAACCATTGTATGGCGTCTTCGTATTCTCTGGCCCTTGCGCCGCTTCGTATCAGTTGATAGACAAACTTTTTGTTTTCCCGCGCGAGTTGCGCAGGCAGTGAATTGAATACCTGACCGATCTTCGCCACATCACTCATGACAGGATGTTTGGCAAAGTCACCCTGATAGGACAGAATTAAGTTGTTTAACATACTATCGCACGCTTCAAATGAACGCTCCTGTTTGAAGATATTCAGAACGGCAGGCATCCCACCTGTGACGAGGTAACGTTTAAACTGATCCAGCAGGTCGTTGTAAAAATAATCGGGTAGTGGATCTGTGCTGTTCAATCGATTCAGGTAAACGGATAACTTATCATTCCAATAGGGCAAAATCTCTCGAAAGGTAAACGGATGAAGTGTTAAAAATGAGACCTTACCTACCGGAAAGGAAGTACCCGAATTTAATGTGATTCCTAGCAGTGAACCCGCACATATAATGGGAATCTCAGATCGTTTTTCTGCAAAGTACTTGAGCGTATTCAATGCTTCGGGACATTCCTGTATTTCATCGAAAATCAGCAGTGTGCTTGCGTCAATCAAAGTGCCGCTAATTAATGATAATGAATCGATAATTCGATTGACATCTTTATTGGATGTGAAAAAATCATTCAGCTCTGGCCGTTCGTCAAAATTAAAATACGCAAACTTTTCAAAGTGATGTTGACCAAACCACTTCATCAAATAGGTTTTTCCCACTTGCCGCGCCCCCTGAATAATCAAAGGCAATCGAACTGAGGAATTTTTCCAGTTTTCTAGTTCGGCTTGTAACGCTCTTTCCATTTATAAGTGTGTTATATGTGATTAATAACGCAAATATAATACTTATTTTTGTTTAGCCTGAGATGCTATTACTTTTTTATGACATTTCTGCAATTGGTATAATAGTGTTTCAAAAAAAACGACCGCTTGCTTCGGCTACGCTCGGCACGAGTCGCGGTATTAAAACTATTGAATTTCAAGCGGGAATTACCTCATAAATTGGGCAAAACCCCATTGTGCAAAAATGAAAAAGTAATTACAAGCATTTAGTAAAGTTATTACTTGACTTATGAGGTCGGCTGGTGAAGCAATACCTTGACCAAATTGGGGGTAAAATGCCCATATTATATTGATATACAAGGCGATAACGATTTACGGGCTATAGTTTCCGATAATGGCCGGCTTTCAGCTTTTCCAAGGCCTTGCCGGTGGCATTGTGGAGAATGTCATCCACAGTATGAAACAACTGAAAGATAGTTACTTCCCGATACAGAAACGGGAGA
>VGGT01000141.1 GCA_016868485.1 Bacteroidota bacterium | reverse complement strand
TAACGGGCACGCAGCCTCAGCAGCCGACACTGGCCTGCTATCAGACTGCGACCTTCAACACAGCAACTTGCTCTTGGGATGTAACGGGCACGCAGCCTCAGCAGCCGACACTGGCCTGCTATCAGACTGCGACCTTCAACACAGCAACTTGCTCTTGGGAGGTGACTGGAAGCCAACCTCAGCAGCCAACACTGGCCTGCTATCAGACTGCGACCTTCAACACAGCAACTTGCTCTTGGGATGTAACGGGCACGCCAAACCCCGTTATTGCTTCAAATGAGTCTGCTTGTTCCAGTTATACTTGGTCTATAAATGGGCAGACCTATACTTCAAGCGGGTTGTATTCCTACAATACTAATTGTCAGGATTACCAGTTAAACCTTGTTATTACCCCGCTCACCAGTAATTCCTCTCAAGTTTCAGCATGTAACAGCTACACTTGGAATGTAAACGGTCAAACCTACACGCAAAGCGGCTCGTACACATCAGTAAACGGATGTCACACTGAAATTTTGTTACTAAGCATCAATTCTAGGCCCTCTTTCGAAGTATCCATTAATGGCATGAGTTATGGGGCGCAGTCAGGAGGAAATAATGTTTCAGCTAATACATTATCCAACTATAACATATCACTATCCTCTGTACTTTCAGGAGTACTTCCATTCGTTGGAAGGATTCGAGTGTGGGATGGTTTAATTGGTTCCGGTACAGCAGGACCTGTTTTCGAAGATACCATTACAAATTTGGGTGACTTAATATATTCAGCTGCTTCAGGCAGTGTAAATCCTGGTATATGGAGCGTTGAGTTTTTATCGGTAGTCGATGCCAATGGTTGTTCAGCAGATTTGTCGAATTCACAATACAATTTTACTTTTTATGTGTCTGATCCGAATGTTGTTACTATAAACGAAGAGATATGTGCACCATCGGCCTACCATTTCAATGGTGTTGATCTTTTTGTGAGTGGAACCTACCTAGACACCTTAACCAGTTCCTTAGGTGTTGATAGCTTTGTGACACTGAACTTAGTAGTTAATCAACCGAGCTCAAGTTCGCTAACTGAAACAATTTGTGCCCCTGCTTCGTATGATTTTAATGGACAAGTGATTGCCACTAGCGGTACTTACACCTCAACTCTGGTAAATGCAGTGGGTTGCGACAGTTTAGTTACTTTATTTCTAACTGTTAATCTTAGACCGTCCTTCTCAGTTGCCTTCAATGGAATCCCATATTCTGCTCAACAAGGAGGACACAGCCTAAATGCCTGTTCCAATAGTAATTATACTTTCACACTCAGTAATGTGCAAGCAGGAATGCTTCCGTTCATTGGAAGTGTTCGGGTTTGGGAAGGTTCAATTGGTACGGGAACTCCTAGCCCAGTATTCACAGATACAGTAAACGCTTTAGGTGATTTGATTTATTCCGCTCCTTCGGGAAGTGTAAACTCTGGAATTTGGAGTGTTGAGTTTTTGTCTGTTACGGATGCAAATGGTTGTGTGGCCGATCTATCTAATGGTTCTATGAGTTTCACATTCACAGTTTCTGACCCGAGCGAATTGACCATTAATGCTGCGATTTGTTCTCCTGCTACATATGCATTCAATGGGCAGACTTTAAGTACTTCTGGAACTTATTCTGCATCGTTAACCAATGCAGGGGGGTGTGATAGCATTGTAACACTAAACTTGACCGTTGGGGTGCCAAGTCAAATCGTCAATATGATTGACACCATATGCGGTCCTGGTACGGTGAGTGTTGGCGGGCAGACATTTGGATCAACGGGAAATTATTCCATCACGCTTACAAATGCATCAGGTTGCGACAGTGTGATCAATTTGAGTCTCGTTGCTACCGCAGGTGTGACAGAAATCACAAGTCAGCCTAGCTCAGTTTATGCAGAGCAGGGATCAAGTGTTCAGTTTTCAATTGGTGTTCAGAATCCTATTGCTATTCAATGGCAGGGCAGTAATGACGGTATAAATTGGACTGATTTATCCAATGGTGCTATTTACTCGGGTTCACAAACTGCTGATTTAAGCATCATGGCCAACTCATCTCTTAGTTTGAATCAGTATAGAGCGGTTGTTGTTGGCTGCCAAGGTCGACTGACGTCGAATCCTGCATCTTTGGTTCTGTATCCATCTGCAGCCCCTATTGCATTAATGATTGGTCAATACAGTGGATGTGTCGGCCAGGAATTGATGGTGCCCATTTTGGCTTCAAACTTCTCAAATGTGGGACGAATTCAACTGAATTTGAACTTTAACACTTCCGTTCTTCAACTATTGAGTTTCCAAGCGGGAGCTGGATTAAACGGTGTGCAAATCACACCGAATTCAGGGGGCATTGCCATTCGCCGTGCTCTGACAATACCTGCGTCATTGTCTAACGATACATTGTTAAAGTTAAATTTTATAGCATTGGGTAATGGTCAAACCAATATTCAATGGTTGCCATCGGCCCAAGGGGTTGTTGGATTGGAAACTGGTTCACCAAACAATCTGGTACACAGGCTCACGTACCAAGATGGCAGCGTAACAATTGGAGGTGCAACTCCGGTAATCACGCTACAGCCTGTAAACGTAACGGCTTTAGAGGGTTCCACGGCTTCTATCCAAGTGGTTGCCTCAAATGCATCAGCTTATCAATGGCAAATCATGCAAGCGGGGGGTTGGGTGAACCTACTCAATCAAAGTCCCTACCAAGGGGTACAGACGGCTCAGTTAACCATTTCCAATGTTTCGGGTTCCCTTCACAATAGAATGTTTAGGGTCGTTGTTGACGGAGTTTGCCCCCCCTCTGTGATCTCCGATGAGGCGATTTTGCGTGTAACATCTAACGCAGCCCCGATCGTTTTAAACATTGAGAACCGGGCCGTTTGTTCACCTGCTGCTTATTCACTATCTGTAACAGCAAGCCAGTTCATCGGTGTTCATGCATTAGATTTATCAATCGTTTACAATTCTAATGCCATGATGTTCAGCGGGATTAGTGGCATACATCCTTCCCTCTCAGGAATTACTGCACAAGTGAACCAGTCGGGAATAATTTCGGTCAATTGGTTTGGTTTATTGCCATCCAATTTAAATACAGGCGAGTTGTTCCAATTGAACTTTGCAGTGAACTCAGGGGCCACAGTTTCATGGAATTCATCCATTCCAGGCGCGAACAGTTTGGTCAACCAGTTTGGTCAGAATTTACCTATACAATTCAACAATGGTGGTGTAACTGTGCGTAGTTCGGCTGTTCAAATTCTCGGATTAGGAAATATATGTTCTAACGCTGCACCGATTGTGCTTTCGGCGAGTATCAGCGGTGGAGTATTCTCTGGTCCTGGAGTAAGTGGTGGGGTATTTAATCCTTCTTTAGCCGGTCTAGGTACCAGCGCGATTAGCTATACAGTTACGGATAGTTTTGGATGCACCAATACGGTTAATGGCTTTGTCACGGTTCAACCTGCACCAAATACTACCGGTGGAGGACAGATTACGGTTTGTCCTGGAACAACTGCGACACTTGTAGGAGCGGGAACTGGTGTGGTCTCCTATTTGTGGAGTACAGGCGCCAA
Organism: Bacteroidota bacterium; assembly: GCA_016868485.1. Lineage (GTDB taxonomy): Bacteria > Bacteroidota > Bacteroidia > UBA7662 > UBA7662 > F1-60-MAGs140. The sequence continues at coordinate 1,852 of VGGT01000141.1, read as the reverse complement.
CACCCAGTCTATCGATGTTCAACCTCTGGCTAATTCAGTGTATTGGGTGAGATTAACCAACGCTGCAGGATGTAGTGTAACGGACACTTTTGTTGTTAGCACATTCGTTGAAACTGCTGTGAATGCTGGTGCCAATCGGACGATTTGCCAAGGATCCGGAACGCAGTTAAGCGCAAGCGGTTCACTTCAGTACGTGTGGAATGTTCTTGGATCTCAGCAATCATTTGCATTTTCCTCTAGTCCATTTGTATCACCAAGCATTACCACTTCTTATGTCGTAACAGGCATAAGTGGAAATGGCTGTATCAGCAGAGATACCCTGGTTGTTTTTGTTAACCCACGACCAATTGCTGCTGTAAGCGATGATACGATACCCTATTGTGGTTCTGGAGTTGGGGCGCAGCTCCAAGCCAGTGGTGGTGTAAGTTATCAATGGACGCCAACAACAGGTTTGGATAATCCGAATTCGGCAACACCAATGGCTAGCCCTTCCATAACTACACAATATTTCGTGACCGTTACGAACGCCAATGGATGTTCGGATATGAAATCGGTGTTGGTATTGGTGCCTACGGTAACGGCTGGAAGTAACCGAACGATTTGTTCAGGTTCGAGTACACAATTGAATGCTGTTTACAATGGTACGGCCTTAAGTTACCAATGGACACCGTCAACGGGCTTGAGCAATGCGTACATATCAAATCCTACAGCCTCGCCTACATCCTCGATTATTTATACAGTACGGGTGAATGATGCAGCGGGTTGCCAGGTTTCAGCCCAGGTTCGCGTCATTGTGAATCCGAGTCCAACGGTAAATGCAGGAGCGGATGTTTCAATTGCACCACAAGATTCTACAACGCTTAATGGTTTTGTTGCAGGTGCCAGCAACTACTTATGGATTCCATCAACGGGATTAAGCAATCCTGCAGTATTGAACCCAGTGGCAAGACCGACTGCAACAACTGTCTATATCCTCTCCGCCACGGGTTCAAATGGCTGTGTCCGCACCGATACTGTTGTAGTAACAGTCGACCCCAATCTTTCAGGTGGTACACTCAGTGGGCGCGTAGTGTATGATCGTCTTGGTAGTGCTGTTCGCACGCCTGTAACTTCCGGTTCTGTTATTCTCAGTGGTAATTCTGCCGCAACTTCTGGAATTTTGGCTGGAGGTACTTATGCATTCCCTGGTTTGCCGAATGGAGGATATCAAGTGCGTGCAAACGTTAGCATGTCCGCAGGTGGCATCACTACAGCTGACGCATTCCTGATCAACAATTATTTGAGTAATCCAAGTGCCTTGTCGGGATTAGCGGTACAAGCTGCGGATGCCAATGGAGATGGTATCGTGAATAGTGCTGATGCATTGTTGGTGCTTCAAAGAAGTATTAACCTACCTAATGCCATCTTCTCTACGCCGTGGGTGTCCGAAAATGCCCCCGTTACGGTGACCAACTCAAATCCAGTTCGTGATATCGCGGTGTTGAGCAGGGGTGATGTGAACCGGGATTTCACGTTCAGCAGTCGCTTAGTACGCGGCATTCAAATTGAAGCGGGTGCCAAGCAGATGTCCAATGAACCTGTATTTACCCTGCCCGTTTTAGCTACAGGTGAATCTGCTCTTGGTTCATTCCAAATGCATGTTGAATTGGCCAATGGGTTAGTTGTGAAGAGCATTAGAATGTCCCAAACCGGTGAACGAGTGTTGTTTAATCAATTGGGTAACCAACTTTATTTGGGATGGTACACCACGGGTGGGCCTTATACCGCAGCTGATGGTTCTGGCTTGTTTGAGGTAGCCTTTGAGCAAGATATCAGGGGCATTGATGAGGTAATGACGGTGGTTGGATTCGCT
>VGGT01000140.1 GCA_016868485.1 Bacteroidota bacterium | reverse complement strand
GCGGATGTAGAGCTGTCCGCCCTGGTCGCCCGTGAACACGACTCCTGGAAGGACTTGTAGGTATTGAGCAATATCGGCCTCGCCGCCCACACTAACAATCTGGGTGATTTGCTTGGGGGTGACGGTTTCCACGGATACTTTAACGGTCGTGCGCTGCTCTTCTTTTTCTCCACTCACTTCCACCATACCCAGATTAAGGCTCGATTTTCGAAGGAATAATTTCTCATTGAGGATATCGCCGCCTTTGATGCGAATTTGCACACTGGCGGTGTCGTATCCCAAATAACTACTCATGAGTTTATAATTTCCAGCAGGAATTCGGGTGATGGTAAAAAAACCCTTGGCATCCGTACTCGACCCAAGGGTAGTGCCTTGTAGGTACACATTGGTAAAAAGGATGGGCTCACCGCTGCTTTGATCATACACAAAACCACGAATGACGCCAGTCGACGATTGTGCTGCTGCAATGTGAACAGAAAATAGAAGGGTACACAACACCAACAAAATGGTGTTTAAAAAGAAGTGTAGTCGCATGAGAACGCGAATATACGGCTTTTGCAGATGCGTTTAGGCTAATTGAATAGGCTATTCATCGATTACAAGGGGTATTTAATGACTACCAAAAAACATTGCCCTTGCCAGTCCTCAATACCGTTGGCTCATCACCCGTTAGGTCTACCAGAGTAGAAGGCTCACCCTCCGACCATCCATGATCCAAGAAAACATCAACAGAGTCAAAGTAATGAGCGAGTATTTCTTCGGGGTCACGAAAGTGATGGTCTACCCCATCCATTTTTTCGGATAGAGAGGCCGAAGCAAGGGGTGATCCCAGTGCCGAAATGAGCATTCCCGCCACGGGATGATCCGGAATACGGAGTCCTATATTCTTGCGCTTGTTCTGTAGCTGCCGTGGTGCCAGACCTGATGCAGGCAGAATAAAAGTATAGGGGCCTGGAAGCGCCTTTCTCATGATCCTGAAATAGGCATTGGAAATGGGTAAGGTGTAGGAAGAGAGGTGACTAAAGTCGGCACACACCAAGGAAAGGGTAGTGGCATCGGGCAAGTTCCGAATCTTTAATAATCGATTAACCGCCACAACTGAACGAATATCCGCTGCTAGGCCGTAATACGTATCGGTTGGATAAATGACAACCCCTCCCAACCTGAGAACTTCTGCTGCCCTCAGAATATTTCTTTTATCGGGCTCGTCGGTGTAGGTAATCAGATGCTCCAAATTCCTCCCATCATGCCACGCAAGCGCGAACACGCTCTGCCGCTTCGTGTAATTCAGTCACCGCTTGAATTGGGAGCCCCGAAGCATCCAATAGAGCACGTGCTTCGCTTGCATTGGTGCCTTGTAGGCGCACGATCAGCGGGATGTCCATGTCCTCCAGTTGTTTACAGGCATCAACTATACCTTGTGCCACCCGATCGCAGCGAACGATTCCCCCAAAAATGTTCACCAAAATAGCTTGAACATTAGGGTCTTTTCGGATGATTCTGAATGCATTGGCCACCCGTTCAGCGTTGGCGGTACCGCCTACATCCAGAAAATTGGCTGGCTTGCCCCCCGATAATTGAATGATATCCATTGTAGCCATGGCCAATCCTGCACCATTCACCATACATCCGACATTACCATCCAATTTAACATAATTGAGATTGTGTTCACCAGCCTCGACCTCAGTGGGATCCTCTTCACGTATATCTCTTTGGGCTTCAAGATCCGGATGCCTATACAAGGCATTTTCATCGATACTCACCTTGGCATCTACCGCAATAATCCGGTCGTCAGAAGTTTTAAATAATGGATTAATCTCAAAAAGAGCGGCATCAGACTGTTCATAGGCTTTGACCAAAGCCGGAACAAAACGCGTCATTTCACGAAAAGCCTGTCCACTCAATCCTAAATTCCGGGCAATTTTCCGTGCTTGAAAAGGCATGATTCCTACGGAAGGATCAATGACTTCCTTATGAATTTTGTCGGGATGCTCTTCGGCCACCTGCTCAATGTCCATTCCCCCTTCTGTAGAATAAACAATGATGTTCTTTCCGGAGGACCGATCCAGCAGTACAGACATATAAAATTCCTGTACGGGCGAGGCGCCTTCGTAGTAAACGTCTTGTGCCACGAGAATTTGGTGCACTTTCTTGCCCTGTGGGCCCGTTTGGGGCGTAACCAACTGCATCCCTAGAATTTGGTCAGCTTTCACACGAACTTCTTCTAGGGATTTGGCCACTTTCACCCCGCCACCCTTACCTCTACCACCTGCATGGATTTGGGCTTTTAAAACCCAACAACTCGTGCCTGTTGACGCCTGAAGTTGTTGAGCCGCTTGAACTGCCTCATCTGCCGAATGAACAGGGATTCCCTGTTGAATGGCAACCCCGTACTGGCTGAGCAAGGCTTTTCCCTGATATTCGTGTAAATTCATATGCTCATATTATATACTTCGTTTAAATCTCTATCGATCGAGATATCTGTCAGATTTTACGCAATTATCCACCAAAATCGTCAAAACTTACATGCTCTTCTGGAATACCCCAGTCATCACACATTTTAATGACGGCTGAATTCATCATGGGTGGTCCACAAAAGTAAAACTCAATTTCCTCTGGATCAGGATGTTTACTGAGGTAATTGTCGATGAAAGCCTTATGCACGAATCCTAAAAATCCGTCGCCTTCTCGGTCTTCAACATCCTTTGATACTTTCCAGTTGTCTTCGGGAAGCGGCTCCGACAATACAATATGGAATCTGAAGTTGGGGAACTCTTTCTCAATGGCCCGGAATTCATCGATGTAGAATAGTTCGCGACGTGAGCGGCCTCCATACCAAAAGGACACCTTCCGACCCGTCTTGAGGGTATGAAACAAATGAAAAATATGACTTCGAAGCGGAGCCATTCCGGCACCTCCGCCTATGTAGACCATTTCTCTTTCAGTAGGCTTAATGAAGAATTCTCCATAAGGACCTGAAATGGTGACCTTATCACCTGGCTTACGACTGAACACATAGGAAGAGCATATGCCCGGATTGACAGCCATCCATTTGTTGGCCGCTCGATCCCATGGTGGGGTGGCTATGCGAATGTTCAACATAATAATATTGCCTTCCGCGGGATGATTGGCCATAGAATAGGCCCTAAAAATGGGCTCAGGATTCTTCATCTTCAAATCCCAAAGATTAAATTTATCCCAATCCTCCTTAAATTTCTCTGAACCAGCGGGATCAGAAGGATGCGGAGCGATGTCCATACCTTTGAAATCAACATCCACAGCGGGAACGTCGAGCTGAATATAACCACCCGATTCGAAGTGCAAATGTTCGCCTTCAGGAAGTTTCACCACAAACTCCTTAATAAATGTTGCCACATTATAATTCGACACCACTTCACATTCCCATTTTTTAATCCCAAATATTTCATCCGAAACTTGAATTTTCATGTCGGATTTGACTTTAACCTGGCAAGCTAACCGCCAATGCTCGGCTTGTTGTTTGCGTGATAGATGTCCTTTTTCGGTTGGAAGTACATCACCCCCTCCCTCCAGTATTTGGCATTTACACATGGCGCATGTTCCGCCCCCACCACAAGCAGAGGGAAGGAATAATTTACTGTTGCTCAATGTGCTCAGTAGGTTTGAACCCGGGCTAGCCACAAGCGCATTGGCCTCATCGCCATTGACAATGATGCGAACCTCCCCTGCTGGCAGTAATTTCTTTTGAGCAAAAAGCAATACAACAACAAGCAACAAAATCACAAAGCTAAAGGCTCCAATGCTGAGCCCCACTATGGTCATTGTGTTTAATAAAAACATAAAAATTGACGATTACAGTTGAATTCCAAGAAAACTCATAAAGGCCAAACCCATCAAACCGGTCAAAATAAATGTGATGCCCAGACCCCGCAAAGGCTTTGGCACATCGGAATACCGAATTTTCATTCGAATTGCCGCTAAAGCCACAATGGCAATGAGCCATCCAACTCCACTCCCTAAGCCGAAAACAGTAGCTTCTGCCAAAGTATAATCACGCTCCTGCATGAACAATGAGCCACCGAGTATGGAGCAATTCACAGCAATCAATGGCAAAAAGATGCCCAATGAACTATACAAGGCAGGAGAAAACTTCTCAACCACCATTTCAACCAATTGTGTCATCGAGGCGATGGTTGCGATGAACATAATGAAAGCCAAAAATGTGAGATCAACTTTTGCAAAAGATGGTGAAATCCAAGAAAGTGCGCCCTCCTTTAGGACACCATTAATCAAAAACCAATTGATGGGGACTGTAATACCCAGTACAAAAATTACTGCAGCACCAAGACCAATCGCTGTATTTACATTTTTGGAAACCGCCAAAAAAGAACACATCCCCAAAAAAAAGGCGAAAATCATATTGTCCACAAAAATGGACCGAACAAATAGGCTGACCAAATCAGCGAAAAGTAGTGGAGTCATCATGCCTCTTCAGTATATTTATTAAGTGAGCGCTGAATCCAAATGATTGTGGCAACAATAAAAAGTGCCCCAGCCGGAATCATCATCAGTCCATTGTTTACATAACCAAACTCTGGCGCATAAATAGCCTCTGGAATTACACGAATACCGAATAATTTACCCGATCCAAATAACTCACGCACAAAGGCCACTGCCAGAATCACCCATGCATATCCCGCAGAATTACCGAGACCATCCAAGATCGATGCGCCTGGCTTATTGCCCATAGCAAATGCTTCCAAACGCCCCATGACGATGCAATTGGTAATAATCAAACCAACAAAAACCGATAGCTGCTTACTCACATCATAAACAAAGGCTTTCAGGATTTCATCTACGAGAATTACCAGCAAAGACACGATGGCCAATTGTACAATGATGCGAATCCGAGATGGAATGAGATTTCGAATCATAGAAATCAACATATTCGAAAAAACTACTACTGCCGTTACACTGATGGCCATGACCAAGGTGGGCTTTAATTGTGTCGTAACTGCAAGTGCAGAACAAATTCCCAATACTTGAATCGTAATCGGATTGCTGTCCGACAAGGGATCGGTCACTAACTTTCTGTCTTTCTTGGAGAGCAGCGGCTTCGATTCTTTGACCGGCTCGGGAGCAGTGGCGATTGACATATTATACTTTTTTGGATTTGTTGATGTACGTCAAATAAAATTGAATATCCTCCTTCAGCATGTTGGAAACACCCGTTGAAGTGATTGTTCCACCTGAAATGGCGTCCACTTTATGTGGATCATCGTCAGCCTTGGCTTCTTTGGTGACCTGTACCGATACAAATGCCCCCGATTCATCCAAAATCTTGCGGTCCTGAAACTGACCCTCGAACCCATCGGTATTGATTTCAGCACCTAATCCGGGTGTCTCACCTTTATGGTCAAACACCGCCTTTTTGACTGTATTTCCGTCTTCATCCAGTGCAAGATAGCCCCAAATGGGGCC
>VGGT01000139.1 GCA_016868485.1 Bacteroidota bacterium | reverse complement strand
CAGTGTGGCATCCCCCATTAGGGGCCTTTCAATCGATTTGGTGATGACTTGAAGTCGCCCGCTGCCATCGAAACAAACATCCCCTACGATTTCACCCACGCCCCGGTTACCCACATTCTTGTGGCGCACCAAAACCCCCCCTTGGGTATTTATAGCATGTCTATAAGCGGCGTCCCAAAGCGCAAACTGACGAAATCGCATCAACACCCGTTCCCGACCGGTGCGAATGAATGGCATCGGATCCGGCTCGAATGATTGTCCACCCCCATATACACAGCTGTCTGAAAAGATCCGAATACCACCCAAGCAACCATACAATTGCTCCTGTCCGGCATTCCCTCTTCCCCCAAACCGCCAAGGTTGTCCACTCGCTAAGGGCGCACTCCCCAAACTCAAAGTACCCGCCAACACTCCGTTGATGAAGCAACGCCATGTAGCGCCCTCCCGAACACCGGCCAGATGCACCCATCGTTCTACCGGAAAAGGGCTGCCCCGCGGACTACTCTCAAGGGTTCCAACACGCCACCACAGTCCTTGTGCAGGATCCGCCATGAGCCCAAATCCTTGGTTTTGGGCCGAATTTAAGTTCCCTGCTATTTGGAATCGACCATTGCGTTGCACCCACACCCAGGTTTCGATGGTCAGGAATGTGTGGGTGGGCACCAAAACTGTATCGGGCAATTCTAGGGTTGCAGAATCACCGGTAAAACAGAGGCAAGATCCCGACCCGGGCAGCGGTCCTCCCCCTGCGGGAGCCACTGATCCACTGGTTCGAACAGGCCATCGATGTCGACCCTCGTCTATGATTTGTCTGTTGTGTGGATGCGGCTGGCTGGTGTCGGTCGATAACATGAAATAAGCTCGACCAGGCAGTTCATTGGTCGGAATCGAATGGGGGCCAGGCGGAATCCAGACCATTTCTATGGCGTGTACTTGTACGTCGAGCAGCGCTTCGGCAGGAACCTGTTGTCGGTCATAAGACCAGCGGAACCGAAGGCTGTCGGCAAAATAGGTGGACCGATTGGGGAACACATCGCGGCGGGATACAAAAAACCCCAAGACCGGGTTGCCAAAGGAACTATAGACTTGGCCAGGATAGAGAAGGCCGGCCTGCAATCGGGTAGCTGGCCAGCTTCGATCGGGCATTAAACCGGGAAAGGTTCCACCCGTGTCGGGGTAAACAGGCTCCCAAATACGGGTGGTGGCCACTATGGTAGAGCCGCCTCCCAAAGGCAATAGTGGATCGCGGTCGATCTCGAATGTCTGTGTTCCCAAAACCGCACTTACCCGTGTTGTATCGGACAACAAACCAACGCCTGAAGCCACCCAAACGGGTTGTCCTACCCGTATTCCAACAGTTGATGATACTCTAATGATTCTGCCTACACTCGTTGCACCTGGTGCAGATCGGTAGTCTTGTTGTCCGACCCTAAATTTGAAAAAGATCCACACCGCATCGTGGTTGGCTTGTCCGGTCGATATCCGCCATGCATCGTTCCACCTCAGATGAAATGTGATGTGGGTGTAGCCTGAGTCGGTCCTTCGGTCGAGCAAACGGAGCTGTTGAATGCGAACATCGCTCGCTTTCAGGTCCAATGCCCCAAAAAATCCCAACCCCACCAAAAAGGCCGAAAAAATGAACCAATAATTTGCTATTATATTTTTATATAACATGTTTTTAACAATATTTACTGCAAAATATACCGAATCAACACAGTCCCCTTTCCGCCTGAACCTGCCGGACTATTGGGTGAAGCACCACCACCCCCCGAGCCTGACCCATCTAATCCTGATGTAGCCCCCAAACCAGGGGCGCCACCTCTTCCACCCCCTCCGATGCCGCCTTCGGCCGGCCAACCCACTGAATGCCTCCCAGCACCGCCACCGCCTGCATAAGTATGTGAAGAGCCCGAAAAAGCGGTCGAAGAACCTGCACCACCCAAGCCAGGAATTGCTTGACCGACGGAATCTACGCCCCCTGGAAAACCTTGAGCCGCGGCTCCACCCCCACCCGCTGCTCCTGCATCGTTTGAACTAGATCCACCAGCATTTCCTTGAGTAACCCCCAGAGATGTTGTCGGCTGTCCGCCCAACCTGATGGACCCTTGCCCGCTTCCTGAGCCACTTCCTGAGCCACTTCCTGAGCCGCTTCCTGAGCCGCTTCCTGAGCCGCTACTGGATGCGCTCGCACCCCCTCCGCCTCCACTACCTCCCTCCAAGCCTGAGCTGCCCTTCGAACCACCCCCTCCTCCACCCCATGCCCGCCAACCAAAGACCTGTGAATCGCCACCACGGCCTCCTGGGTTCGTTTCGCTACCCGCTTCACCACCAACCCCAACCACAACTGCGTAATCCTGTGCCCACAAAAACGACTGGGCCATCAAAAACCCTCCAGCGCCACCCCCTGCTTGTCCGCCACCGCCGCCACCACCCACAATCAAGCATTCCACCTGAATGGGTATGTTTGGCCGGAACACACCATGTTCATGGAAGGCATGCACCACATACCGTGTACCAGCCAACCCGTTATTCCCGTCGCCCACGAAGCTACTCACCACACCGCCCGTAGCCAATACGCGGCCCGTCACCGCAAGTTCCTGGAATGCACCACAGCCGCAGTCGTTGCAGGCCGACACCCTTATTGTACCATATGCCCTACCCGTGTACACCTGCACAGAATCCGTTCCTTGCCCAGCAACCACCTCCATATCGCCGGGCATCTGCCACAGCAATGGCAATGCCTGAGGATTTTGAATAGTGTAGCTGGTGTAGCTTTCGAAATCCGGTGTTTTGGTACCCCTAATCGAATCGGTCAGCGACAAGGGCCAGACACAAGAAACTGATCGTCCGCCCCGTCCACCGACTTGGGGTACACGGACATGAGGTGGTGATATGTAGGAGAAATACGCAGCTAATGAAGAAGTATCGACAGCAGAAACACGGGCCGCATCAGCAGGATCGGCCCAGCTGCCTCCCCGCAACAACATTCCGGCGGCCGTATAGGGATCGGGCCAACCGGACACATCATGCACCGCCCTATTGCCCAAATAGCCATCACCATGAATCGAACGCATGCTCAGACTGCCCGGATTTCCCATCTCTACCACCCACTCGCGCACATTCCCCCCGAGATCGGCGACCCCATACCATGATCTGCCGGTCGACGATCGTGGAGCCAAGGTATCGCCTACAGCCCCCACACGAGCAGGTCCAGCCACGAATGCCTGATTCCCTACAATGCAATTCGCGACCTCAACGGCTGATTCGCTATCCGTGAACGCCGACATTAAGGTATCGGCCGGCACAGCGCCTGCCGATCCCCAAGGAAACTCCCCAGGATGTGGGAATTGAGGACCTCGGCACGCCTTCTCGAATTCGCCCTCCGTGATCGGGCGTAAACCAGCCCAATCTAAATAGGCCGATAAATCTGCCCAATTCAGGGAATTACACGCCGTTCCTGAGCCGTCTGATGCCTCATCATAAACCCCGTTTTGGTTGGCATCGCATCCAAAAATAGCCCCAGTGATTCCAGGCCTGCCAGGTAGTCTGATTCGGATGGTTTGGCGATGACCACTACCCAGAACGGGCGTGCCTGTTGCTCGGTCCGGACTGCCATCCGAGCGGGCGTGTTGTTCAGAATAGGGCAGGGAATTGAGGAAATCGCGGTATTGCAACTGACTCAACTCGTATTTCATGATGTAAAATGCCCTGAAGCCGACCGGGAAATCGGCCGGTAGCTGAACACCCCCTGAATAGGCCGCTGATTCGATGGAGCGACACAGCCCGCGCGGTGAGCCCAATGCTCCAGCTGCAGCAGATGCTGGGCCTGTACCACTGGGGAAACCTGATGCGCCCGAGGATCCGGATGATCCGCCAAAGGCATTGCCCGATGCGCTGGCCGTCAAAACAACCAACGAATCTGACCCTACCGCAACCGGTAAGCGTTGTTCCAAAGAATCACTTATGTGGTAGAATCGCCCTGCTTCGTCTCCACCACTGCCCAACCAAAATGGTCCAGCAGGCACATAAACCATCTCCGTTCCGTATACAGCCACTTCAACAACTTCCGTGTCGCTCAAACCTTGAAGCCTGTAATTCCAGTGCAGTGCCAGGTCAACAGCCGATACCGTACCGTTTCCAGACTGACCCCTTCCAATCATCAAGCCCACCACTGGATTGGACACGGGATGATGCGTCGAATGGGGCGTAACCGTGCCCGCCAACCACTGAAGGGGTGTTCCGATGCCCGCTGAATGTCCGGTCAACTCCAAACGACATGGCTGCCATTGCCCTCCAAATACCCTAAAACGGGCAAATACCCAAACTGCGTCGTGGCCCGGCAGACCTGTTTCGGTCGACATCCGCCAACTGTTTGCCCAACTCAGGTTGTAGATGATGCGACAGCTTCCGGTAGACAGATTTTGTCCCCTCAGATGAACCCCACTGATTTGTAGGCCCGCTCCTTGAACGCAACAAACCCCAAGGCAGGCAAAGATCATCCATATGAAAAGAAATGGCCTGCTCATGGCTGCTGAATGAGGTGATTTAGGTCGACCCAAACGCATCGTTCCGGTCCTATGCCACAGTCATTGAAGCGAGACCAGCGAATGGTGCCCGCTTGGCTACCAACCAATGCACGAATATTTTGGCTGCCCTGCCCCGACATGAGCACCCAATCGGACGGTAAAATCCACCAATAACCACCAGTTGAGCCCGCATTACTGGAGTCTGGGATTGCCTCAAGCGCGACTCCGTCGGCCGACCAACGCGACACGAGCACATTGGAAGGAAGCGAATCGGGAAGTAAACAAGCCCTAGTCCGCCCAAGACGTATGCCGGTCGAAACAGAACCCCAACCAGGATTGGGTGCTATCGACATCCCCCTTCGGTCGCCTAGATGCAGTGCAGCTTCAGGTGTATTCCAAGATCCACCCCTAAAACCCAAAGCAGAACCATCAGGCCAATCAAGCGGTAGCGCTTCTCCATCAACCGACAAACGTCCGTCGCCCTGCGATCCGCTGTAGTTCATTGACCCCACCGAACCAGCCGAAACAACCCATTCAGAAACATTCCCCGCCAAATCAAAAATCCCCCAATCGGATGCCCCGGACACGCGAATCAGGCTGCTGTCGTGGGCCAAGGCACCCACGCGAACAGGGCCGCCTACCCATCCCGATGAGCTGTCGAATAGAGCATATCCCAACCAATCCGGGGCGCGGCCCACTAAGCGCTCCGAGGATTCACCCCCATTCAGCAGATTCAATGCACCCCGAGACAATGCAACAGGTTGAATTGGGTAGCGAACCATCACCAGGCCGGAACCGCCTCGGCCAGCTGTTGCCGCACAAGAAGCGGTGAAGGCACCACCCCCCCCACCACCTGAGCCAGGCAAGGCATCTCTACCTGCCCTACGCAATGAATCGCCACCAGAACCTGCGACGCCCCTTCCATCAGCACCTCCAGAACCCACAGAGGACGCGCCACCTCCACCCCAACCG
>VGGT01000138.1 GCA_016868485.1 Bacteroidota bacterium | reverse complement strand
CAAATAGACATGAACATCAAGACGACTTTAAATCGGTCGAGTTAAGTGCAAACAATTGCCCCAGATCACCAAAAACTGATTTCATCAAACCCATGACCGCCTCTGCATAAATCTGAGAGGCGTTGTAGGCCCATGAATCCTGACGCGCTTGTTGGGGGATGAGGCCAGCGGAAGAGAATACCCACAACAACAACGAAACCCAAAAAAGCCACCGCGCCGCGCCCACAAGACCACCGAAACCCTGGCTGATCCAAGAAGGCAATATTGAGCGCACCAATTTTTCCAGCAGATTGGCCAATACCTTTACCAAGATCATAGACCCAATAAACACTACCAAAAATCCCAACATGGGCAACCAAACCGTTTGTATCCCCCAATAGGACTGGATTAAGCCCGCGGCCCAGTTCATGCCTTTTAAGCCAAAATACAATGCCGTTACCAGCACGATCATGCCTGCAAATTCGACGATCAGGCCCTTGCGGTATCCCTGCCAAACACCCCAAATAAAAGCCAAAAGCAAAATTAAATCAATGGTATTGGGCATAGATCCGTCTATGTATTGGTCATACAAACTTAAGGAGAAAACCTGTTATACCGACAGTTCAAGACCCCTCATTTTCCTTCGGCGCACCGGTGCGTTTGAGAAAGATGCCGGTCAATATCCTTTGAATCGCCTGCTGTTAAACCCTGTTCAGGTGGCTTAACATCCGTTTCCAGCGCAGGTTGTCCGGCTTCGACCCAAGCGGTAAACCAAAGACTACCCAATCGATGAATGGCCGATCGCATACGTTCTTCCATAAGATTGCCCAAAAATCGGTTGTATAACATCGAATAGGTTCGGCTGTAGGCCATAACCCGTGTTTGCCCACGCATTTCGGGTACCTTCCAATCGTCTTCCGGGATGCTGTCCCTCACCCGACAATCTGCTTCCAACACCAAGGGCACAAATCCTGCGCTTTCGCGGATGCAGTCCCAGATCAAATCGCGGACCCGTTCAACAACAACGGCTTTTCCGGTGAGTAGATCATAGTCGCTGCCCACCAACTCGGGGATTCTGCTTTCCAACAGGGCGTGGAGGCCGTGCTGACCCGTTAATTGTCCGTTATAGTTGTGGGTCACGTGTAAAGGAACATGTGCGTCGGCTATATAGTGCCCTAAATCGGCTGATAGCCGCAGGATGCGATCCCGATCACCCAAACGAAATGCCTCCGTGAGTCGGTAATAAACCAGCTGTATATGCCATGGCAAAATACCATGGCTTTGGAGCTCCTCTTCACCGTAACAAGCAACAGCTTCCTTCCAGGTTGGAGGCAATAACACATAAGGAGGCGGCCCATATCGTTCGAGGTCGATAAAATGACGCGGCGCCTCGAGCGGATCGGAGCCCCTTCTGCGGTCGGCTGCCGTAGCCTCCTCCTCTAAATAGGGTAGATGGTAGCGATAGAAGGTGAACAACTCAGGTGGGAGCGTGAAAATGGCCGCCCTATTGATCATGCGATGTCCATAAAACCCCCAAGAATAGGCCTTAAAAGGGACAGAAGCGACAAAAAACAAAACGAATAAAAAAAATCGAGAAATCATGTTTGCAAAAATCAGGTGCAAACCGTCGATTAATCGTATTGCAGACGTATACTTCCGTAAGATTACGGAAACCTAAAAGCTGAGTTTTCGAATTTTCTTGATCGGGCCCGGACAATGATCCTGATGACATCCTACGCAAGCTTGGAGCATCATATTATAGTGTGTGGTGTCGGGTTGGTTCATGAGCTCAGCCCATGCCTTGGCAAAATCTGCATGATGCTGGTCAAATTCTGAACCCAGCACCGAGGGGTCTGTTGGCACTTGGTTGTGGTAATTGAGAAGCGGATAAGCTTCCGGAGAAATAGGCTCACCCGCTACAATTTGCTTACGCATTTGTTCGCCCTGTTGGTACATCGCGCGCATCATGCGTGCCATGGGTTTGGGTTCAGGTTCTTTACCCGGCTGCATTTCTGATGGATGCGTACAATCCTCTTCGGTTTTATTGGCACCGCCACAAGCCTGAAAAACGATCAGGAACAATCCGATCAACAGCAAAACCCCATGTGTTCGGGTAAGCCCAAAAGGGAATCGACCACAAAAAAAAGGCATCAAACTACAGTAAAATGACGCCACTTGCCTCGAACACCAATTCCTTATCGGGCTCGGTGATGGAATCGATCTCGGCCTGAGACTTACCCGCGTCCTCTGCGAAGTGTTTTAAATCCTCTATAGATGTTACCTCATAACGTGCTATTCCCTCCATAATCACTTTTCGTCCGGCCGATTCCAGAGGCACGAAAAAGGAATAATCCTTGAAAGAAACCCGCATTTCTTGATCGTTCCCAAGATCAACCATCATCCAACAGCCTTTCTTCTGACAACAAGAATTGATGGTTCCCGCCAGTTTTACCTGAAGTGAATCTTTTCCCTTCATCAATTCCGGAAGGCGCGCGGCCTCTTCAGCCCCTTCCTGGGTGATTTGATTCCCGTAGTATTCAGCTTTTTCGTCGATTTTGGCACTTTTTCCCGTTGGTTCGCAGGCCGAAATGGACAATGCAATTGCCCAAAATGACGAAAGGAATGAGTTTCATATGCATGGATGATTGATAAAGTTGATTGATTGGAGATAATTATTGCTACCGAGTTGCAAAGATATAAAGATTAGTAGGGGGATGGTCTTTTAGATTGAATGTTTGGGTGATTCAGCTTTTTTCCGTATATTCGCACCTCTAAAAATCAAGATCAGATGGCCAACCATCCCTCAGCCCTTAAAAGAATTCGCCAGACCGCCGTTCGCCGTTTGCGGAATCGTTATCAACTGAAGACCACCAAGACCCTCATTAAGCGTCTCCGTACTGCGGGTAGCGCAGGCGAAGCACGGAAAATGCTTCCAGAGGTGGTTTCCCGCATCGATAAGCTCGTTAAAAAGAACATCATTCATCGGAATAAAGCGGCACATCAAAAATCGCAGCTCGCTCGTCTGGTGAACACACTTTCTTAATGTTACCAAAATAATCATCGAAGAGGCCTCAGAAATGAGGCCTTTTTTTTGCGCATCCCTTTCCGTGTACCCGCCCCAGCATCTGACCTGAACATGCCCACCAAAACACAATAGTTGATCACGAATTCAGCGCATGTTTTTGTCAATTCAGCCTATGTGCATCAAGACTGCCAAATGCCCTATTTAGTTTTGTGAATGGAAATCGACACCTCTGGAGCGGCAGACAACTCATCCCTGCGAGAATATGAACAACGGCAGACCCTCAAGGACTGGGCACCCGACGACCGCCCGCGTGAACGCTTTGTGAACCGTGGCCGCGAATCGATGAGTGACGCCGAACTTCTGGCCATTATTATTGGTCAGGGCTGCCGAAACTATACCGCGCTCGATTTGGCGCGCGAATTGCTCAGCCGCTGCGACCAACAGATCGCTCGGCTCGGACAAATGGAGATTAAGGAGCTGCAAAACATCAAAGGCATCGGGCAAGCCAAAGCAGTGAGCATTGCCGCTGCACTTGAGTTGGGCCGCAGGCGCCGCGAGATTACCCCATCGCCGATCGGAACGGCATTGAATAATTCGCAAGAAATTTATAAACGCTACCGCCACCGATTCGACGACCTGCAACACGAAGAATTCAGGATTTTACTCCTGAATCGTGCACTTCGACCCATTGCCGACCGAACAATCGGTGTAGGCGGACTCCATCAAGCTGTTGCCGATGCCAGTAAGATCCTGAGAGAGGCGATTATTCACCGAGCCTCCTCAATGATTCTCATGCACAACCACCCATCGGGCAATCTGATGCCGAGCGAGGCCGATCGCGCGCTCACTGAAAGAATCGCTAAAAGTGCCCGGCTTTTTGGCTGCCAGCTTGTAGACCACCTGATTTTCTCGGATCGGGGCTACTACAGTTTCGCCGACCAAACAGAACCGTGTCTACTCGGATTGTAAACCGTCGATAGAAATCACGGCCTTACCCGACGAATATTGCACCGTTCGCCTTATTTTTGGACATTTATTGCAGGCCTTCACCCACGCTTTCCAACAAAAATCAAATACTACAATGCTCAATTTTCTACGAACTCTTGTTTTGCCGCTCCTTTCGGTCGTGTGTGCGACTTCAGCATTTGCCCAGCTCAGTTTAAACACCGCCGACACACTATACGCCTGGGGTGCAGTGAGCGCCACGGAAATAGTGGCCTATTCGGGGGTTCGAAACAACAGTGATAACCCGGGCAATTTCCGCTGGGTCCGAACAACCAACACACAAGTAGGCGGATGGCAAACTTCGATTTGCGACATCAATACCTGCTATTTACCCAACACCGATAGTGCTGACTTTACCCTCAATGGCCGGTCCAACAGCAATATCGATTGCCACCTTTACCCCAACCAGGTACAGGGCAACGGAACCGTGGTGGTCACCGTTTTTGAAGTGTCCAATCGCGCGAATGCCGTTACCGTTGTGTATCGTTTTAGTACGCATGCGGCAGGCTTGAGCTATCTTGGTCAAATGAACCTCAACGCATTCCCAAACCCTACCCAAGATTGGATAAACCTAGATATTGACTTGCCGATGAGCCAATTGGTTTCGGCTAATCTGCACGACCTGAGTGGAAAAAGTGTTCGGAAATTCAACCTGACATCCGGCCGAAACCTATTGGATTTATCGACATTACCCCTGGGCTGTTACTTGCTCACGGTAACAGACCAGCTCTATACTGCCTGCCTTCGGATCATGCGCAACTGAACAGGATTTTCACTCAATTCTTGGATTGAGCAGGTCTTTTCACCATTTTTAACCCGACCTGACCGACCCCTTCTAGAGGGTCTACCCGCATATGTTGCTCAAGTCGCATGCGGTATAAACCCAATTTCTTGAATTGCATTCGAGGTAGAAGCAAAGGGGAAGCTACTTTCCAATCGCCCAAACCCTTTCCCACCCAATACCCTTCAGCATTACTGAGGGCCACACTTTTAAGATAAACACGCTCCTTACCCTCTGGGTCAATCACCTGGACTTTGAGATAAATATTCTGCCATTCGTAGTTGCCCTGGTGGCGTATGTTCAAGAATATATCGTAGGAAGAAGTGGTATCCGCACAATTCCATAGAATTTCTTTCAAATCGGAATAGGCCCACTGATCTCCTTCTACGTCCAAAAAAACGTCAAACTCAGACGGGGGATTTGAACAGGTGGTAAACCCAAACAGCAGAAAAACACCAAAAATCAAGCGAAACGACCTAAGCATCATTTCTTGGATTGCGGTTGTCGCGGTTATTGCCGCTGTCGCGGTTATTGCCGCTGTCGCTGTTGTTGCGGTAGTCGCGGTTGTTGCGGTTGTCGCGGTTGTTGCGTTGATGCCGATGGTGTCCACGATCACGATTCTGGGAATTGGGCTTGTGTGGAGCTGGGCTTTGTCCCGAGGGCTGCTGTTCTTTATTTGGATTCTGCGCCTGAACCCTTTCTTGATTCTGCGCCTGAACCCTTTCTTGATTCT
>VGGT01000137.1 GCA_016868485.1 Bacteroidota bacterium | reverse complement strand
TCGGATTCCGTTCAGCTGGTCGTTTTGCTGAAACAATCGACACGGGTGAATTGAAAGCAGGCGTGTATTTCGCTGAAGTAGGCGTGGTAGGTGCAGAAGCACACACCGCAACTGCACGCGTGATCCGTAAATAATTTGTTTTTCAGCATTAAATTTAAGGCGGCCTTCGGGCCGCTTTTTTTTACTATAATTTCTCATTGGTATATTGTTTTTTAACCAAACTATATTATATTTGCCCGATAATTATCATTCTCTTTACACCTAAATGGTTTCTTATGAAAAAGTATTTATTATTTCTCTTTTTGCTTCTCGGTAGCATAGGTTCGGCCTTGGCCCAGGTGTCCTCTTATGGCTACATTAATTCAAATGCTCCCTACGTGGAAATAACGGGGGGTACTTTGTTGGGTGCTGCGTCAAACGATGACCAACGATTTGTTGATCCAGCGGTTTTGGCTGGTACCACCTCTTCGGCAAGCGGTCCAGGTTTTCCCATTGGGTTCGATTTTGTTTTTAACGGTTACACATTTAATAGGGTTGCCGTCAATACAAACGGTTGGATTTTTCTTGGATCTTCATCGGTTACTCCCTCTTGTAATGCTGTAGCAAATTCATACACCCCAATTTCTTACACCTCATCTACTGCGGTTACACCGGCAGACTTGGCTGCACGAATTTCAGCCTTTGGCCGTGATCTACAAGGGCAAACGGGTGCAGAATTAAGAATCGAAACAATTGGTGACGCCCCGAATAGGCGATGTGTGGTTCAATGGAAAGGCTATCGAAAGTACTCGTCTTCAACAACCTTGGCTGAAAACTTGAATTTCCAAATTCAACTCCACGAAGGTTCAAACAATGTGGTTATTGCCTACGGCTCCATGGCCACCAACGCGGTAGCATCGACGGCACAGGTCGGAATGCGTGGGCTTCCCTTGTCTACGGCTTCCAATTTCCGGAATTTGACTTCCATGACAACTTGGACTTCTCCGATTTTAGGTACAGCAAGTACAAGCACGATGACTTATAGTTCAACGGTGTTGCCTCCTACTGGAACGACATTAACTTTTTCACCTCCTTTGGTTTGTTCAGGCGCTCCTTCTGCCTCTACCGTTTCTCCCGCTAGTCAATTTATTTGTTCAGGCTCTACTCCAGGAAATTTAACAGCCACCGGTCAAACGCCCGGCTATATTGGATTTAGCTACCAGTGGGAACAGTCAACGGATGGAGGGGCTACATGGGGCAATGCTGTTGGCGGTAGCAATGCAACAACCTTAATTTATACACCTCCAGTTTATGCGGGCACATCAATTCAATATCGTTTGGCGACTACTTGTTCTGCTAGTGCACAAATCACTTATTCAACAGTTGCCCAAATTGATCCCCCAGCACCTCCGACAACGCAGGCGAGTGCGTTATCTTCAACATCAGTTGGACAGCGTTCTTTGTCTCTATCTTGGACAGCGGGAACAGGTGCGCGCAGGTTGGTTGTAATTTCCAATGCTCCGATTATTGACCCTGCAAGTGGATCTGGGCCTGCTATAACGGCGAATACCGTTTACTCTGGATCTGGGCAACAAATTGTATTAGATGGTACCGGAACTTCGGTTTCCATTACAGGCTTGGCCTGCGGGATCACCTATTATACTGCAGTCTATGATTACAATCGTTGTGGAGCTGCGGCTCCATTCGACTATTATTACAACACCACCGCTGCTTCAAATTTTGCGACTTTCACTACAAATTCGGCGGTTGCTGTGCCTGTTACCGAAGGTTTCGCAACCACCACTGCACCAGCTAACTGGACAACGACGGGGTGGTTAATTGGTTCAACTCGTGGCGTTACGGGTAATCCTGGTAACAATATTTATCGTAATATGTGGTCAACCTCAACAGCCACAGGTACATTTACCTCAGCCGTTTATGGACCGATGGCAGCTGGTTATCGCCTCAAGTTTGATTATAAAATTGCCAATTACTCGAGTCCTTATGCAGCTCCTTCTGCTGGATGGGGTCATTTTAAAGTGAGTTTGGGGACAAATTGTGGGTCCTCTTATTTACTGTTAGACTCTATTACGGATGCAGGTACAGGATGGGTAACCAGAACGTACGACTTATCCGCTTATTCGTCAGGTGATTTGGCAGTAAAAGTTGATGCTCAATGGGTGACTGGTGACTGGGATTTGGCATTTGACAATTTCATTATTGAGCCCATTCCTTCTTGCGATGCGCCTTCTGCACTCACCGCCACTTCTTTCACCAACAACAGCGCTTCTTTGAGTTGGACGGCATCGGCATCATCTAGCAACTACGAGGTGGCTGTTCAGGCCGCTGGTGCTGGTGCTCCTTCAGGTGCTGGTGTTGCTGTTTCTGGTACATCGTATGCCGCCACCGGGTTGAATGCGGCGACCAACTACGAATATTATGTTAGGACGGTTTGTTCAGGAGGGAATAGCCCATGGGCAGGCCCTTTTGCGTTCTCAACAGCTGTTTGTGCCGCCTCTTCAACTTGTAACTACACGATTAACATGACGGATACATATGGTGATGGTTGGGATGGTACGGTAATAGGTCTTCGCCAGAGTGGTATTTTGGTTGGCACTTTTGGTGGTGCAGGTTTTGCAAGCGGGTCATCAGCCACAGCAACTGTGGCATTATGTCCTGGTTTGCTAACTGAAATTGTCCTTGTAACAGCAGGTTCTTATCCAAATGAAAAGCGGTTCACTATTGTTGATCCGTTCGGGGTTCAGGTTTATGCCCTATCAACAGCAACAACCCCTCTTCCAGCATCATTCGGAACCTTTACCTCAAGTTGTACACCTCCTGCATGCGCAATTCCAACTGCATTAGCATCGTCTTCGATAACAACAAGTGGTGCAACAATTTCTTGGACCGCAGGGGGTTCCGAAGCTTCTTGGGAAATCTCCATTCAAGCCCCTGGTCTTGGCGAGCCTACCGGGAATGGAACGTCGATTACTACGAATCCATATCTTGCCACGGGTCTAACTTCAAATACATCCTACCAGGTTTACCTTCGTGCGGTTTGTTCACCTACGAATAAATCGAATTGGGTAGGGCCCATTAGCATTCGTACATTATGCGATGTATTTACTATGCCATTCTTTGAAAGTTTTGAAACAGCACAAGGAACAGCTTCTTGTTGGAGTGGTAATTTGGCTGCAGGTTCAACACTAGGTTGGCAGTGGATTCGTTTACCGTCAGGATCGGCTCCCTCAAACCAAACGCCGGCTCTACCTGATACCTTGGCTTTCCGTATACCATTCTATAGTATAGATTCTGGTTCTTTTAGCCTCAATACCCCTGTATTTGTTGCGAGTGCTGGCTTAAGTACGGTTAGTTTTAACTATGCCTATGCAGCCTACAGTGCAGCAGAAAATGATCAGTTAGAAATTATGGGTTCAACGGATGGAGGAACAACTTACACAACTTTGGAACTGATGAATGGCGGACCGTCAGGTCCATTGAATACAGGCGGTACTACCACCGCTTCATTTGTTCCAACTGTTAGTCAGTGGGGCACAAAAACAATTCTGCTTCCAGCGGGTACAAACAGAATTTCTTTCAAAGGTATTTCTGCTTATGGAAATAACTTGTATATCGACAATGTTCGTTTGGCAGAAGTTCCACCTTGTCTAGCTCCTTCAAATGTGTCTGTTGCATCTTCAGGTATTTCTGCTCGTGGTGCCTCAGTTTCTTGGGATGCCCCTTCTTCAGCACCAGCCAACGGTTATGGATTGTTTGTGAGTACAACAAATTCTGCCCCAGTGGCTGGAGCAGCAGCAACATCCAACGCTGCATCCTCACCTGCTGTTTTATCAGGCCTTACGCCCAATACAACGTATTATGTTTGGGTACGTTCATTGTGTGCATACAATTCATCGGAATGGGCTGGAGGTGTTGCTTTCACTACTTCTTGTGATACCTCGGCGATCCCATTTGCTGAAAATTTTGATGCCCTAACACCCACTGCTCTTCCAGGTGTTATTCCAACTTGTTGGAGTCGTACCACCAATGTTACACCTTGGAGGGTGGGTTCATCGTCTGGAGTAGGGTCGGTTTCTGCCCCTAATATGATTTGGACAACATATAATGGCACTTTGGCTAAGAATGATTGGATGTATACGCCAAGTTTTGCCCTGAATGCAGGGATAAGCTATGCTCTTCGTTTCCGTGTCCGCGCGCCAGGTTGGGCGGGTACTCCCGAGAAGCTAGCGGTGTATGTTTCTGGTGCTGCAAGTCCTGCTTCAATGACGGCCGGTAACAAGATCTACGAAAATTTGAATCTCACGACCACCACATGGGTTGAGGTCCTGACCACCTTCACTCCATCTACCACGGGCAACTATTTCATTGGTTGGCATGCGTTTTCTGTGGCTGATGTAGACTACATTGCTATTGACAATGTTTCCCTTGGTTTTACACCGCCATCACCAATTGCTGGTTTTGTCCGTTATGGTAATACAGCGCAAACGCCGCTTTCTAATGTGAAGGTAACGTTATGGAATACTTCCAACAACACACCTGTTGACTCATTAACTACTGATGCGAGTGGTGCTTATTCGTTCACACCTGGTCCAGGATCATTTGAGGTTCGTTCTTCAACGAGTCGTACACCAGGTGGATGGAATGCAACAGGAGCTTTGGCAATTGGTCGTCATTATGCGAATGTTAACCCACTTCAAGGCTTGTATTTATCCGCTGCTGATGTTACTGCTAACAGTCAAGTGAATGCTTCTGATGCATTGCAGGTATTGCTGCGTTATTTAACAGTCACGAACTCATTTGCTGCCGGATCTTGGGTGTTTGAAAAACCTTCAGTTACCATTGTTCAGGGCGCCACTGTGCCTGCCTTCAACATTACAGGTTTAAGTGTTGGTGATGTTCGTGGTGCGTTCACACCTGGCGCACGCTTAACATCAAAGGCTAAAATAGAGTCAGGTAAGGATGAACTCTTGTTGACCAGCGGACAAATCGTGCGTATTCCTGTTTACCTAGATGAGGAAATAGATTTAGGAGCTATTTCATTAGCATTGGGTTACGATGCCCGTCAATTGGAAGTACTTTCCGTACGTCTTTCCGATGCTGTGCACAACACCAATATGGTTACGCGGGTAAATGAGCCGGGTCTTGTTTCTTTAGCTTGGTTTGATGTCCAGGGTTGGAGTGTACGCAAGGGTTCTGTATTGTTTGAATTGGAATGTTTAGTGAAGAACGTGGATGCAAATGGGGTATCATTCCGTGTCATGGAAGGTAGTGAATTGGCCAGTAAGGAGGTAGAGGTATTGGATATGGCCAAATTGCGGATTCCGAACACAAGGGGTACTGAAGGTGTAGACTTCATCTCATTATCGAATTACCCCAATCCATTTGATGGCCAAACAAGTCTTCGTTTTAATTTGCCAACAGAGGGTTCTGTGACGCTTCGCGTATTGGATGTAGCAGGTCGTGAGGTGGCTTCTTATGATTTGGGCACACGTGCCGCAGGTCTACATACCCATGATCTCGAACTCAATGTACAAGCGGGTGTTTATTCAGCCGAGTTACTGTTTAATCGTGCTGCTGAGTCCACTGTGGCGGTTACACGGATGATTCG
>VGGT01000136.1 GCA_016868485.1 Bacteroidota bacterium | reverse complement strand
TTTCGGGGCGATTGAATACCAAAAACAAGACGGGCACAGCTTCCTGGGTCATGATTTTGGTTTTTTCGTGAATCGACTAACGATCAGATGTTTGTTTTTAAACCACATTTCCGAAATCTCTGGTGATAGTTGATAGCGAAACAGCACGGCCGTGAATAGGAGCATCAGCACCAACGATTTAACCAATGATACCGACAGCAATTCTACGGGATTGCTCATGTGTTGGGTAGGCCAAATGGCCTGCAAGGCGAAAAGGCCGCCTACAAGCATCAGCGCATACATCGTCTTCTGATCGAAGGCCCAAAGTCGGTAACGAAACCAAATAAACCCGCTTTTAAGGCTGTTGTAGAGCAAAACCGAGACCACCGTGCCGGCCGCAGCGCCATTCATACCATAAATGGGAATCATAAGATAGTTGATGGAAAAGGAAATAACGCCCAAAAAAACAAGCGCAATGAGGCTGAAACGGTATGCGGGCGAATTCAGCAAAATCTCGTGGTTGCCCCCAAAAAGTAGGTCAACGACTTTTGTGAGCCCAATGATCAGCACAACATAGCGACCGGCTCGGTAGATTTCACCATTGGGCATCATCCAGAACAGGAAATCGAGGTTGGTCCAGATCAGCAGCAAAATCAGCGCTCCCAGCAGAAACTGATTGATCGACACCTGACGGAACAGGGCCTGCATGGCGGGGAAATCTTCATTTTTCCAATGCCCTGCAAAGAGGGTAGCGGTTAACTGACTAATGGCACGGCGTGGAAGTTCGATCAGTGCGGCAATAAAGAATGCCATGCTGTAGATCCCTGTGAACTCGAGACCTGTCATAGACGCCAGCATGAGTCCATCGATCCGTTCTGCCACCACATAGCCCGCACCGCCCAAAATCACGTAGGCCCCATATTGGAGCATATCGGCAAGCCGCTTTTTGTCGACCTTCAGATAGGTGGCATCCAGGAACAGAATGCCCATGCGCTTGAGGTGCATCACCAACAACAAACAGACAATGAGATAACTCAAGGTGTAGCCGAGCAAAAACTGACCGAAATCGATGTGCCCTTTGCCAAACAGCAGTGCCAATATAGTGAGTGCCACGCGCAACAAAAGCTCGCGGGTGAGGGTGTTGGCCATGATGTTCATGTGCAGTCGCGACCAGGTTTCCAGGATGTTTTGAAGACCTATGCAAAATGTCAGGGGCAACACCAACCAAAAATGGGGGTGCATGCCGGGTGATTTTTCTGCGAATAGCATCAGAAGCTGTTCGCGGCACAGACCCACACCTACGGCGGCTGTTAGAAAACCGACAGTCCCCAACAGGAGGCAGAACAACAAGAAGCCATTGTGTTGTTTCGTGCGGTCTTCGAAAAAGGGGAAGAACCGAGCCATAATGAAATGGACTCCAAATTGGGAGAACATGGATATGAAGAGCGCTGCGCTCAGCAGCACTTCCTTGATGCCTAACTGGGCAGGCGTTAGCCAGGCGGGGAACAAAATAACCTGGTTGAATGCCCCCAAAAGGAATCCCACATACCCCACCAAAGTGGCATTTAAACTTCTGCGTATTACAATACCCATACCCGGCTCATGACATCATGGCATTGGCGCCCCATTCATCCGTCACCCAAGGAAGTAGCTGTTTGTTCATTGCTCAAATGGACGTTACAGGTTTCAAATGGACGTTACAGGCTAAAGATAAACACTGCATTAACGGCCAAGAATGGCTGAAGGCCGACTTTCACCACTGTGTATGAGGCACTCCAGTTCGCGCAACAATTCGCGCTTAGATTCCTCGGGGAAGTAGATGAATCCCTCCATGTGGATCCAACGACGACCGATGCTGTCGGATCGCGTGAGGTGATAGAATGGTCCTCCCATAAAATCATGCTCAATCTTCCACAGTCCTCGAATCTCGGTACCAAACGGTGTATTGTTGATCATTAGAGGAGCAGACACAGGCGGCTCCAGGTATTCGGTGGTGTAGTAACTTCCTTCCAATGGGCCGGCTACATTGAACTGCGTGATGCGGTCTTTCCAGGACAGTATGCTGTCGGCTGTTGCGGCAGGCGTTGCGGCAGGCGTTGCCGAAGGCCGCTGATCTTTTTCCGGCCATGGACGCGACCAAATCAACAGGTTGAAGCTTTTGTCTCCCAAATCGCGGGCCAACCACACAAAATTGCGGTTCAACGTCCTAATTGCATAGGTATTGGGGATGTGCATGTCGAGTCCCAGGCTATCGCGCAAGCCATCAACCGCCTCTTTTAAGGCAGGTATCCGTTTCAGTCGGGCCATACCCCGACTTCTTTCTGAGGCATTGAGTTGTTGCAGAAGCGGTTCTTTTCTTTGAAGAAGGGCCTGCGCCAACTCGGCATCATTGCGCCCCACTGCATAAAGAATGTGTTGCTCATTGGCCCAATGATTTCTTTTCTCCGCAAGGATAAAGTCCGCTGCTTGACCGCGGTCTTGTGGCCGTTTGGCCTCGCCCCATAAATCTTGCTCCAGATCGGAGGCGGTTTGGTTGCGGTCGGCCGTAGCCACGAACAGCAGATTCCGATATCGGCGCGATAAAGCGCTGATCTGGTCGGGCCGAAATTGGTAGATTCGAAACCATGGCTCTGCCTGTGGCATTCCCGGTTGTGAAGCCCCATAGATGGACCGAATAGCCTTACCCGTGGCTCCATTCCAAAGCGTAGGCGCGCAAACGACAATGAGTTCACCCGATTGCCCGATCGGCTCTGGACGGGTAGCGGTGGGATGATTGGCATCGCAGGCCAACAGCAGGGTCGCCCACATGACACCCAGGAGTTGGCTCCTCCATTTCATTAACCCGCTGCTATTTTTAGTTTTTGTCCGGGCTGCAGGCGGCTCGATCGGGTAAGTTTATTCGCTTTTTGAAGCTCCGCAACGGTAATACCCTTGCGCTGAGCGATATCCCAAAGCGTATCACCCTTACGAACGGTGTAGTAGTTGAAGACCTGCGCCTTGCGAACCGTTGGGGTGGCTTGACGTGTTGCCGTTAAGGATTCGGAACCAGCAGCAGTTGGCTGAGCCCCTTCAGACTCCGCTTGGGTGTCGGTCGAATGGCCCTCTGTTGATGCAGCAGCAGGAGTTGTAGCCTGTGTTGAAGCCGCAGCAGCTTGGCTGTTCTGTTGATTGTTTTGATTTGAAGCCGCAGCAGCTTGGCTGTTCTGTTGATTGTTTTGATTGGACGCTTGTGTTGCCGTTCCGTTGCCTGTTGATGGAACGCGCACATTAGAATTTGTGGACCTCGCCTGTACTTGCTCGGCAACAACCGGAGCGCCCGAGGGCACTTTGGTACGCTGAACAATGAGCTTCTGACCGACACCTATGTTATTGCCCGATAACTGATTCCAACTGCGCAGCGATTGAACGGTGATTCCATAACGCCTACCGATGGTAGATAGGGTTTCACCTTTGCGCACAGAATGATATCGGGTGGGTTTCATAATCCAGGCCCCACTGGCTGGAGAAGCGGGTTGGTTGAGTGGACTTCCCTCGGCAAGCATGGGGGATGAATCACCATCTTGAGCGGGCATCATAACAGGCGGGGGTTGAAGCGCCGTCAAGATATTCGATCGATTTCGTTCAAATTCGGCCACCTTCAACACGGGTAACCGTATGGGGTATGACTCGAAACTTCGAGGGATCTCTTGCTGCTTGAATTGAGGATTGAGCAGGCACATTTCTTGAGTGGACATGCCCAGTTGCGCCGCCAATGCAGGCAGGGAAAGGGGTCCTTTTAGGTGTAGGGTATCGACATGGCTCGGCAATCCTGTATAGCGCACCGGGTTGAGGTTGTGTTCTGCCGCATAGTGCATGATGTAGGTGACCGCAACAAAAGCGGGCACGTAGCCACGCGTTTCTTGAGGCAAATAGGGCATTAGCGACCAATAGTCGGTGACGCCACCTGAACGGCGAACGGCTTTGTTGACATTGCCCGCACCACAATTATAGGCCGCCAAAGCCAACAACCAATCATTATAGATTCGGTAGAGGTCCTTCAAGTGTCGTGCAGCCGCATCGGAGGCCAACCAAGGATCGCGTCGCTCGTCACAATAATAATCGGCATCGAGTCCGTATTGCTTGCCGGTAGGATACATAAACTGCCACAGGCCGGTGGCGCCTACACGGCTAACCGCCACGGGGTTGAGCGCCGACTCCACAATGGCGAGGTACTTGAGCTGGTGGGGCAAGCCATGCCGCTCCAAGGCTTCTTCGAAAATGGGAAAATAATAATTGGCTAAACCCAACATACGCTCCGAAGCAGCCTTCCGTCGCACCGCATACAACTCAATAAATCCACGCACATGGGCATTGTACGCCAATTTCATGGGCGAAGGAATATGCTGTATTCGGAACGAAATTACTGAATCTGAAAACCGGGGCACTTCATCGTGTCGGTAGCCATATTTGTTGATGGGCCTCTGGGAAGGCACAATCTTATTGTCGAAGAGATGCAGGTGCATTAAGCTATCGAGGGCCTCTGCAATGGGTATTTGTTCGGCTAGAAGTGTTGAATCCCCAGGATTTTTTTGACCCCATTGAAGCGGTGTCTGCTCAACAGATGAGCCAGGTGCAACCTGAGCATAGACGGAATTTGGTGCGATGCAGCCCAAAACTGCAGCGAAAAACGCGCCTTTTAAGAAGATTTTGAGCATAGGAGCGCTAAGTACCGGGTATTTTGTGAAAAAAGCAAGTAAAAAAGAAGTTGTGATAGTGTACATTTTACACTTTATATTTGCGCGTAGAATTGAACAAGTTTTTCCACATTCCTCATTCCCTTTTCCTCATTCCCTTTTACACATTCCTAATGCCCATGAAAATTTCAGTTTTATCACTCTTCACATTTTTTTGTTTGATGAGCCTCTCTACTTGGGGACAGAATTACTACTCCGTTACTTTTCGGCTCGATATGAACGACTACAACGGTTCGTATGGTATACCTGAGGTGAATGGCACGTTCAATAATTGGTGCGGAGCAAATTGCGATCCCATGTCGGACCCCGATGGCGATGAGATCTGGGAGGTGACGGTCGACTCCCTCACGGCGGGTACCATTGAATATAAATTTGCTTGGGGAAATTGGGCTGCCCAAGAATCACTTTTGCCCGGCAGCACCTGCACACAAACCACGGGCAGCTTCACCAACCGCATTTATACGGTGGCGGGAAATGCTACCCTGCCGGTGGTGTGCTGGGGATCTTGCGGACCCTGCTCGGGAACGCCTTCTTCGGGTACTATACGCTTCAGGGTAGATATGAACGGGTACACCGGCCCTACCTACACCACTGTGAACCTAAACGGCACGTTCAATGGCTGGTGTGGCAGTTGTGCCCCTATGGCAGACCCCGATAACGACAGCATTTATGAACTCAGTGTGGTCTTGCCTTTAGACACCATAGAGTATAAGTTCACGGTTGATGGCTGGACGGGTCAGGAAACACTCCTAGCAGGCAGTTTGTGTACACGAACAACCGGTACTTTTACCAACAGGGAATACATTGTGACCGGTAATGACACACTCGACGCGGTGTGTTGGGGGTCTTGTAACCCTTGCGCAGGGGGGCCGACTTCGGGTCGGGTGCGGTTTAGGGTCGATATGC
>VGGT01000135.1 GCA_016868485.1 Bacteroidota bacterium | reverse complement strand
ATGAAAGCCAGGATGCCGCTCCAACAATTCCTCGCTCAGGCGCTGCAGGATGAGCGACAGATGCGCCGGGCGAACAATAACACGACTTTCAAGGATCATCTCGTCGTGTTTTTAACTGGCGCTGTGCTTGCTCTATGGCTGGGCGCTGTGCTTGCCCCTTTGCCGGGCGCTGTACTTGCTCTCTGGCCGGGCGCTGTGCTTGCTCTATGGCTGGGCGCTGTGCTTGCTCCCTTGCCCTGCATGATGCTCGATCCATCTGGAAATGCCGGTTCTTCAAGATTTTCTTCATTTTCGAGCGCCAAAATTGTATGAAAATGAAGTTCAGTGAGTGGAATAACCGACAAGCGACTGTGTCTGATGAGCGCGAGGTCATGCAAGTCAGGATGTGTGCGCATTCGAGCGAGCGAAACCGATTGCCGAAGCGGACGAATGGGCTTCACACGCACCGCGACCCAAGGACCGTCGGGAAATCCGTTTTCAGGAAATGGATCAGACACGATCCGCATTAGCCCCACCACCTCTTTTCCTAAGTTGGAGTGGTAGAACAAACCTTCATCACCGGGTTTCATGGCAGCGAGGTTGTTGCGAGCTTGGTAGTTCCGAACACCATCCCAAATCCCTTCACCTTCGCGCAGTAAGTCGTTGAAACTGTATACAAACGGTTCCGATTTTAACAGCCAGCGCGCCATGCTGCAAAACTAACCAATTTGTGGCAAGTCCCAATACGGATGGCCCTCCGAAAATACCTATCTCGGTGTGTAGAGTGCCCAAGGAATGATCATCTCTTCCAATGAGATTCCCCCGTGTTGAAAGGTATGTCTGTATAAATTAACGTAGTGGTGGTAGTTATTGGGGTAACAGAAATATTGATCGCTGCCTCCAAATACATAGGAACTACTGAGCGAATGCCGAATCAGGCGTGCCTCCTCTGGCTTTTCAATGACAAACAAATCGTCGTCGTCGTAGCTTAGGTTTTTTCCCTCCTTGAACCTCAGGTTGGTATTGGTATTGCGGTCACCTACAATGCGCACAGGTTCGGCCACCCGGACCGTTCCGTGGTCTGTGGTCACAAACATGGGGCATTTTTTGTCGGCTACCCTGCGCATCAACTCCCAAAGTGGCGAATGTTCAAACCAGGAACGGGTGATGGACCGGTAGGATACTTCATCGTCGGCCAATTCCTTAATGACATTCATTTCACTGCGTGCATGACTGAGCATATCCACAAAATTATAAACCACCACCACCAAATCGTGCCCAAACAAATTACTGGCATTTTCAGCCAGTTGTTTGCCCTGTTGCAACTGGGTAATTTTGTGGTAAGACATACGCAAATCATGTCCTGACCGCTTGAGGAACTCTTGAAGGAAAAAGGCCTCATGCATGTTGCGACTTCCCTCCTCCTCAGTCGGTGACACCCATTTATCGGGATAACGGCTTTTGATATCGAGGGGCATAAGCCCGGCAAAAAGGGCGTTACGTGCAAATTCGGTGGAAGTTGGCAGTATGCTCATGTAGGTGCCACTTTCCTCCGTTTGAAAATACTCCGAAATGATGGGCTCTAAAACCTTCAGCTGATCGAGCCGTAGGTTATCGATCACAAACAGAAAGGTGGGACGATTCCGTTCAAGCCGAGGAAATAGCTTTTTTCGAAGGAGGTTATGCGATAGAATCGGGATGTCGTCTGAAGAATTTTTGAACCAATCGAGGTACTCATTTTTGATAAATCGGGTGAATTGGCGATTGGCTTCGGCACGTTGCATGGCCAACACCTCTTTCATGCCTTCATCCTTACTTTTCTCCAACTCTACATCCCAATACACCAGTTTTGCATACGTATCCATCCAGCCCTGTGCCGATAGGTCGTCGTTGAAAGCGAGTCCGAGGTTCCTAAAGTCCTGTTGATATTCAGCGGTCGTCTTTTCCCCAACCAATCGCTTTTGGTCTAAAATTTTCTTGATGCTGAGCAGGATTTGATTGGGATTGACCGGCTTGATGAGGTAGTCTGCAATTTGGGAACCAATGGCCTCCTCCATCAGGTTTTCTTCTTCATTTTTGGTGATCATGACCACCGGCAGCTGCGGACGAACCGCTTTGATCCGCGGCAGAACCTCCAATCCTGTTAATCCGGGCATATGTTCATCCAAAAACACCAAATCAAACACCTCGGATCGCACTTTTTCGAGCGCCTCGGCACCACTGCCAACGGCGACTATGCGGTAGCCCTTACTCCCCAGAAACAAAATCTGTGCTTTGAGTAGGTCGATCTCATCGTCGGCCCACAGTATGGAAATTTGCTGTGCTGTCATTGTATTTTTACGCAACATAAACGAAAGAGTTGTGCCTTCGGTGTGCCGACTGAAAAAAAAATAATGTGAACAAATACAAAATCATCAACGACCCGATTTACGGATTTATCCGACTGAATGACCCATTGCTTTTTGATCTATTGGAACATCCGTTGGTTCAACGACTCCGAGAGATTCGGCAATTGGGCATGAGCTATTTGGTTTACCCTGGTGCTACACACAGCCGCTTGGCACATGCCTTAGGCGCTATGCACCTGATGCAGCAAGTCATGCTCATTCTGCGCGATAAAGGGGTTGATATCCCACACGCTACAGGCACTTCAGCCTGCGCTGCCATCCTACTCCATGATATTGGCCACGGCCCGTTCTCCCATGCCCTCGAGCATCTGATTGGCGGGCCGGTGAACCACGAATTCTGGACACGCGCCATGATGGAACACCTCAATGAATTGAGCGGAGGTGCACTCACCGAGGCCATTTCCATTTTTGAGGGCACTCACCCAATGCCTTTCCTCCATCAACTGGTGTCTTCACAGCTGGATGTTGACCGACTCGATTACCTAAACCGAGATAGCTTTTTTACTGGGGTGAGTGAGGGAATCGTGGGTTGGGACCGCATTATTCAGATGATGCACGTATTTAGGGGCGCACTTGTTGTGGAGGAAAAGGGTATATATTCGGTTGAGAAGTTTCTTTTGGCCCGCCGACTGATGTATTGGCAGGTCTACCAGCACAAAACGGTGTTGTCGGCTGAGTTCCTGATGCGCAGCATCGTTGAACGTGCCCGTGAATTGCTCGCATCTGGCGAAACCCTTGAAGGCTCAGACGCTCTGCTGATGCTTTTGAAACAAACTGAGGCAGTCAACCCGATAGAGCTCCCCTATGTTTTATCAGCCTATGCGGAAACAGACGATCACGACTTTTTGGCTGCTGTCAAAAAATGGAGTCGAAAAGGCGATCGTGTGTTATTGACCTTGTGTGCGCAATTGCTGAGCCGGAAGCTCAACCGGGTTGTCCTTTCGGCAGAAAAACCCGATCCTGAACGCATCAACCAAATTCAGCATCAGATTTGTGCTGCCTATGGGATTAGTGCCCAAGAATCGCTCTATTTTTTTAGAACAGGAAGTATTGTAAACCATGCGTTACGCACCGATCGAGAGCCCATATACATATTGGGCAAGGATCATTCGGTGAAAGAAATTACCGAAGCCAGTCAGAACCCACATCTGAAAGCACTTACGGGTGTAGTTGAAAAGTATTTCCTCTATGCTCCTAAAGAATTTCTGTGATATTGACGCCATTTTTTTCGTTATTTGCCGTTTATTTTCCTGTTGACCACCCCCTCTGTAACCGAACGATTTATGACGCTGACCTCTGCCCAAATTGCAGAGCTTACTGGAGGTCGTTTATTAGGCAAATCTGATGTGCCTGTAACGCGTCTGGCTGAAATTGAGCACGCCCGCTCAGGTGATCTTAGTTTTTTATCGAATCCCAAGTATTTGGGCTTCCTTGAAACCACTGAGGCTTCTGTTTTGATTGTGAGCCACGACGTCGCCAGAGACCATCCGATGCCGCAAAGCACACTGGTGGCTGTTGATGATCCATATTCTGCATTCACTAAATGCCAGCAAGTATTTAGCGCGTCGAGCCCAATAGAACCTGGGATCCATCCCCTCGCTTGTGTTTCCGAGGGGGCACAGATCGGCAAGGGCGTTTCGATTGGAGCCTTCGCTTTTATTGCCCGCGGCGCACAGGTTGGCAGCGGATCAATCATCATGGAACAAGCCTACATTGGCTCGGGCGTGGTTATTGGGGCAAATACCCAAATACACCCAGGCGTCCGCATTCTTCATCATTGCGAAGTGGGCAATGACTGCGTGATTCATTCAAACACCGTTGTTGGTTCTGATGGCTTCGGATTTGCGCCCCAAAGAGAAGGTCATTACCAAAAAGTCGCACAAAATGGAGTCGTGATCATAGAGGATCACGTAGAAATAGGGGCATGTTGCACCATCGACAGGGCAACCATCAGTGCAACACGAATCCGCAAGGGGGTAAAACTAGATAATCTGGTGCACATTGCCCACAATGTTGAAATAGGTTCACATACCGTCATAGCGGCCCAAACTGGGGTGTCGGGCAGCACGCACATCGACCAAAATTGCGTGGTAGCCGGACAAGTTGGGTTTGCTGGTCATGTATATGTTGCTCCAGGCTCACAAATCGGTGGGCAAACCGGCGTGACTCATTCTATTAAAGAGCCTGGACAGAAATGGAATGGGACCCCGGTTGGTACTTATATGGAAAGTCAAAGGCGGAACGCCGTTATGCGCAGACTGCCTGAGCTTATGAAACGTATTGAGGATCTGGAAAATAGCCTGATGAATAAAAATAACAACCAATAAGTTTTTGTGAAATTATAGGAATGGAGCATCAGCAAACCCTAAACCGAACGGTTGAACTCAAAGGCGTAGGCATCCACACGGGGGCTGAGGTCAACTTACGCCTCATTCCTGCACCTGAAAACCATGGATTGGTGTTCCGTCGCGATGATCTTCCTGACACCCCCTTGGTGCCCGCAGAGGTGGAGTTTGTTTCCGATACCAGTCGCGGCACCACCCTATCCCGATCAGGAGCCGATATCCATACCACCGAACATGTTTTGGCTGCTTTAGTGGGGATGGGCTTGGATAATGTACTCATTTCACTCGATGGGCCCGAATGCCCAATAGCTGACGGCAGTTCAAAACCATTTGTAGATTTAATCAGAGAAGCAGGTATCCGGGTGCAAGACGCATCAAGAAAGTATATTGAGCTCAGCTCGGCTTTCCGTTATTACGACCCAGAGAAAGACTGTGAAATCAACATCATCCCGGATACCAAAACCAGAATAACGGTGTTGGTAGACTACGACTCTCCTGTTTTAGGTACCCAGCATGCCCAGCTTGCGGAAATCGGGGACTTCGAATCTGAAATTGCCCAAAGCCGTACGTTCTGCTTTCTGCATGAATTAGAAACCCTGCTCGAAAATGATCTTATAAAAGGTGGTGACCTCAACAATGCAATTGTTGTGGTGGATAAGGTGGTGGCTGAACCCGAACTCAACCGTCTTCGCAGGGCATTTCAAACACCTCATATCCAAGTCACCGAACAGGGTATTCTGAACAATGTTCAACTGCGCTGTGCCAACGAACCTGCACGTCACAAATTATTGGATGTGTTGGGCGATATGGCTCTACTCGGACGACCCATTCGTGCGCACATCATCGCCAGCAAACCCGGCCACAGCAGCAACGCTGCCTGTGCCCTTGCCCTCAAAAAGCACTTGGGCGCTCATGCTTCAGCAACACGTGATTTGCCACCACAAGTTGACTGGC
>VGGT01000134.1 GCA_016868485.1 Bacteroidota bacterium | reverse complement strand
CTTCAACATGGAGTATGTAGAGATCTCGGATGGTTCTCTTGAGATGGCCCACGAGGACAAATGCGCCCACATCCGCTCTTTCGCGCAGGATTTCCGGGTTTTGTCGGAGGTCGGATCCAAGGACGCCGAGAAAATCATTGCCCCCTACAAGTGGATTGCTATGATGCAGGCCGAGTTGGAAGCGGGATCGGAGCGGGTTATCGCCGAAGCCCGCGAGGCGGGGAATGTCGGTATTTTCCGTTCTACCTGTGAGGTTCGTTCTGGTTTGGTGGACGAAATCCTCACCCAAATTCCTGCGGAAAAAATCCTTTGGGAGGCCCCCCACAAGACGCAGCAGACCTGGTTCATCAAATTGATTGGCTGTGATGTGAATTTGGGCAACATCGCTTCGAACGATGTGATTCCACTCGAGACGCTTCGTCTGGGATTGCGCAGCGATACCTTTCATCAATTCCTGTCTAAATGAGCACCCCGAATTCGATATTAGATCGTTTTATCCTGTTCTTGAAGGGTGTGGCTATGGGTGCTGCAGATGCGGTGCCGGGAGTTTCGGGTGGCACAATAGCATTCATTACCGGCATCTACGATGAGTTATTGAACAGCATTCGTTCTGCCAATTTGAAGGCCGTTCAGTTGATCCTAAAGGGTCGATTCGCTGAATTCTCGGCGCACATAAACCTGCCCTTTTTGTTGGTGCTGGTATCAGGTATTGCCTTGAGTCTGTTGAGCCTTTCGAAGCTCGTTTTGTACCTTATGGAGCACCAGCCCATTTTGCTGTGGTCGTTTTTCTTTGGATTGGTGTTGGCATCGATCTGGTCGATCGGTAAGCAGATCGAACGCTTTGGATTGGGGATCTTGAGTTTGTTTGTGGCCGGAGTTGTGGCAGCCTTCTGGATTACCACGGTGAGTCCATCTCAAACCCCGGAAACCTGGTGGTTCATTATGATGAGTGGAGCCATCGCCATTTGCGCGATGATTCTGCCGGGCATTAGCGGGAGTTTTATCCTGCTGCTTTTGGGGAAGTATCGCTTCATTCTGGAATCGCTCAATGAATTCCGTCTGGGAATTATATTTCTCTTCAGTGTGGGCATGGTGGCGGGCATCACCTCTTTTTCCCACTTGCTCCATTGGCTGCTTCATCGCTACCGCAACTACACGATTGCTGTTTTGGCGGGCTTTATGTTGGGCTCGCTCAACAAAGTTTGGCCATGGAAGGTGCCGATTCAAATCTACTTGGATTCGAAGGGTAAGGTGCATACGTTGACCGAACGCAATTTATGGCCAACCCGCTACGAGGACCTTACAGGCTTCCCTGCGGAATGGGGTATGGCGTTGTTGGTGGCACTAATGGGTGCTGCCCTGGTCTTGCTCCTTGAGCGTCTGGGCAGCTGTAAATCGGCCTAATGCGTTTGGGGTTGATTGGCCACCCGGTGTCGCACTCGTGGTCGCCCCGACTGTTTGACCACCTTTCTGAACGCGACGGCATTCCAGTACGCTACGATTTGTTTCCCCTGCCCGATGTTTCGGTTCTACGCTCTTTTTTGCGTGAGAACCCCGATTTGATTGGATTGAATGTGACGATCCCCCACAAAACTTCTGTGTTATCGCTTTGCGATGACCTGCATCCATCCGCTGAACGCATTGGTGCGGCGAATACGCTGTTGATTCAACGAAAAGGGAGTAACCAAGATGACGTTCACATAACGGGCTACAATACCGATGTAGGGGGCTTTACCACTGCCTTAAGTCAACATTATCCTGTGGTAGTTTCAGTCACCCAAATGCAGACCGATCTTGTGCGGGAATCATCGGCCAATCTAGGCGAGATCATGATACGTCACAGGGCCCTTATTTTAGGCACAGGTGGGTCGGCGCGTGCCGTTGCCTGGGCATTGAAGAACCTTGGTATTCCGTTCGACTTAGCTGGACGAGCGCCAATTGATACGGTGGGTGGTCGTGTATTAGCGCGTGAGTTGGGTGATTCGAGGTCCTCGCCAAGCTCGGGGGTGGTATTTGCCAGTGCCCAGCGTTGCACCTTCGATTCGCTCAATCCAGAGCATATACAGCGCTACGATTTACTGGTGCACTGCACTCCATTGGGTATGGAGCCCGGTTTTGCTGGTCGACGTATACCCATCGACTTGCGCCACTGTCGGCCATCGACCCTGTTGTTTGACCTCGTATACACCCCGGAGACCACACCCCTCATGCAACATGCCCTCGATTGCGGTTTACGCGTTTGCGGGGGCATCGGCATGCTTAAGCAGCAGGCAGAGGAAGCTTGGGCTTTATGGAAATCGGCGGTGGTTAAATGAGCTTTGACTTGCTTTGAAATATTTAAGCACATGGCTGAACACTATTTGGGTGATTTTCATCTTACTTCTGCTTTAATGTGTGAACGGTCTGGGCTTGAAAAAAATTGGGGCGGAGAAAATTATCAATTTGCATATTCAAAAATTGCCTGAGGGGTTTTATTTAGCTACTTCAGAGAATATTCAAGGATTAGTGACTCAGGGTCGTACGATTTCGGAAACCCTGGATATCGCTAGGGATCTTGCATCCAAACTACTTGAGATACAAGATGCGCAGATTGCAAAATTGGAATCTTTTGACGACCATTTTGAATACCCCCTGGTTGTAGGCATATAATGAGGCGGCTTGGTGGTTTTCAGTACCGCAAAATCGTGCGCGTGATGAAGTTGTGTGGGTTTGAATTCTATAGACAGACAGCTGGGAGTCATGAGATTTGGCACAACAGCATTACAAATAGATACACTACAATACCCGTTCACTCAGGTGACATGCCTGAGGGCCCATTACGTGCAATCCTGTGAAGCAGGCTGATATTGAAGTCAACGAGTTCATCAAAAAAAGTAGTTCTTGACCTGAATTGAGAAGGCCTACGGTTGGCCGGCAAGTAGGCGGAACGGATAACGCATTAGCATCCACAAGTGGCACAGGAAATTGGTGAACACACCATAATGAACAGATAATACAAGATATCGCTCGCGCCATGCCTTCGATCTGCGTTGCGACGAAATACCCCCAACCAAAAAATGGCTGATGACCCCATGGGTGTGTATGGTATGCTGGCAGACTTTCAGACAGCGGATCATCCAATCGATATCGGCTGCAATACGGTAGTTGGTATCGTACTCCTGGGCGCAGGTGCGGCGCACGAGGAATGACTGGTGACAAACAGGCATGCCGAAGCGTAGGCTGCGCCAGTTGAGCTGACGGGGTGGACGAGGAAGACGGTAACCGAGCGACCTCCCCTGCTCGTCGACCCGCAGGGCCTCACCATAATAGGCATCCGCCTCGGGCAATGCCGCAATCCGACTGAGGGTATCGGAGCCATGTAATACATCCCCCGCATTTAAAAAAAGAACATACTTGCCTGTGGCCAATGCCAGCGCCTTATTCATCGCATCGTAGAGCCCCCGGTCTGGCTCCGACATCCAGCGCACAGGGTGAACACTTCGTTGCGCATTTACTTCTATTAGTGCCACACTGCCGTCGTTGCTGTTCCCATCCACCACCACATGCTCGCAATGTACATCCTGTTGCTCAGCCACCGAACGGAAGGTCGCGGGCAACAGAGATGCGGCGTTGTAGGTGACCGTGATGATGCTGAACTGGGGCTGATTCATAGGTATTGATCGAATTAAGGGCGATGTTCAACCGCGTTATCCGATTCCGTGCTGTTGTTCAAAAGCTCCTGCATCAACTGGGTGTAGAGGCGCACCACACGATCGGGGTGGTATTGGGTGCTGACCCATTCTCGGGCATGCATGGCCAGTTCTGTTGGGTTGGGGTGATTTAAAACCGTTTCAATGGCACGGGCGAGATCTGCACCATCTCCTGCCTGGGCCAGAGCCCCGTTTTCGGGATCCTGCACCATCTCGGAGATACCCCCAATTCGGAAGGCTGCCACCGGTGTGCCGCAGGCCATACTCTCCAGAACAGTATTGGGAAGGTTGTCTTCTAGGCTGGGGAGGACAAAAACATCGGCGGCCCTGTAGGCATCGATCATGCGGTCGGGTGAGAGACTGCCCAGCAGGTGGGCGCGACAAGGCAGCGACTGCCCCCATTCAGGCTTGGATTTGCCTATCACGATAAGTTCGGCCTGGGGTTTTTGGCGACGCAGGTGGTTGAGTGCTTCGATTAATTGCCGAAACCCCTTCCGTTCATCGGCCGCATTTATGGAGGCAAACAGCAGGAGGGGCACATCCATCGGAAGACCCAGCGCGGTGCGACTATCGGCACGCGCTCCGGGTGAATATTGAAGGGTATCGATCGGATTGGGCATATGCACGGCCCGAACCCACGCGCCCAATCCACTTCTTTGCGCCTCACGGGTTATCCATGCGCTGGCACCTGCCATCACCATAGGGTAGCGTTGGAATATGGCGGCCTGCTGCTTCCACTGACGGGCGGATTCATCATTGGCCGATGCCTTGCGAAGCGCCGGACATTGTCCGCATGCATGAAGGTAGTTCTGGCAGGCACCCGGATAATGGCAACCACCGGTGAATGGACGAAAATCATGGAGGTGCCAGATCACGGGCTTCCCTAAGGCACCTATTTGGGCCCATTCACGAATGCTGAGAAATCCGTGCTGCACCCAATGTATGTTGATAACATCGGCCCATTGCAGCCAGGGGTGGCGGGCAATGGGATGTGCAATCCAGGGTTCTGAGGCGAACTGGTAGCCCTCCCGCACTTTATACCGCTGAGCAAAGGCATATTCTACATGCTTAAGGTACTTCGAAACGCTGGCGTGTGATGCACTGGCCGTTTGCACCCAATCGGCATGAGAACGCTTCTCCTGTACGAGCATCCGTACGGAGTGCCCGTTCGATTGCAGAGCCTCTGCGAGTCGCATACACGCTAAGGCAGCGCCCCCGGAGCGATCGGAGGTCGACAGCTGCAATACCTTTATTCCGGCTTCCGTACCCATACGACATTGTTGAAATACAGGCTACGCCGTTTGGGAAGAAGGGGCGACAAACCCCATCCAATCAAGGTAAATGGCGAAATAAACAGGGCTGTGAAAACGAGGCGTGCGTATTTGTTGGGTGGACAAAAATTAAACAGGTATAGATTCCAAAGCTGTAGAAGTACGAGGAAAAAGTGACTGTCCTTCCTCGATTCCACCACCTGGAAACCGGATTCTTTCAGCAAATGATGCAAGCCGAATGAGGAATAGCGCCCGAAGTCGTAGGGCACTTCATGCTCGTCCCATACAAAAGGCACCACGAATAGTCCGGAGCCACCCGGCTTGAGTACCCTATAGATTTCGCAGATGGAATGGGGAAGATCGAACACATGCTCGAATACTTCGCTGCTGAAACAGGAGTCGAAATGCCCGTCGGGGAACGGAATATCGCGGCCGTCGTAGAACACATCCACATCTTCCTGGTCGTGGGGATGGCCCTCCTGCTCCACATCGAGACCTGTGTACTGGTCGACCCGGAAGAGCGATTGATAGGATTTCGAGCCGCACCCGAAGTCGAGTAAATGCCCCTGAAGATGGGGTGCCAGATGCTTTACCTCGTGCCAAATGGCTCTTCTGATAAAAAAGAATGGGTTCAGCCAGATCCCCGGAATTCCGGGATTGAAAACCTGTTTTTTGTATAGGTTCTGCAGTATTCCCATCATGACCCCACCCGAAAAGCGTAAATATTGGTTTGGTAGTCCATCCCCAATTCCTGCCCGTGGTTTGTTAACGGCTGACGGCGACGGTTTTCCGTTTTTAGGTAATAGCGATAGCCCGCATCCTCAAGACAGCGTAAAATAGACC
>VGGT01000133.1 GCA_016868485.1 Bacteroidota bacterium | reverse complement strand
GAGTCATCGGGCAACCCATAGCATGATTAGGATTCATCGGGCAACCCATAGCATGGTTAGGATTCATCGGGCAACCAAACATAATGACACCAATCTTCGATATTCGGGAGCCGCCGCGCCTCTTCGAGTAGGTCATCGGCCGTTGTTTGTCGAATGCGGAGGAGCAATTGGGGCAGGGTTTCCACTTCGCCGTGGTCATGAACGGCTTGTCCGAGCGCCAACATAAGCCCCTGTCGGTTTTCTTCGCCCAGCATGAGGCGGCCAGCGAACTGCTCACGGGCCGTACGCAAGGCGCGGTCACTGAGCGTGCTGTGTTGAAGCTTTCTAAGCTCATCACCCACTAAGTCGAGCACCTTATACCGATTGCCTTCAGCGCAGGTGAAGTAGAGGTAGAGCAGCCCACAATCGGAGTAGGGGGTATATTGGGTTTCGATGCCGTAAACCAGCGCGTTCCGTTCGCGAACACGCAGGTTAAGACGAGAGCTCAGGGCATCGCCACCGAGAAGGTGCACAAGCATCTGCAGCGGCAAACGACCCGGATGTTGGGTGGGGTGGCAGCGTACCCCCATCAGGTTGTGGGCCGAAGAAAGGGGCATGCGTTCCTCACGACGAAAAGTATGGGGCGATGGAGGGGCAACGCGCGGGGGTGGCACCGCCCCCTGGGGCAATCGGAGCAAGAAAGGCTCTGCCAAGCGCAAGACCGAAGACAGGCTTCGTGGGCCAACATAGCTGAACACCGTGTTTTCTGCGGTGAGGTAGCGGTTTTTATGGTCGATGAGGTGATCGCGCGAGAGCCGTGTGAGCGATTCTTCCGATCCCAAGATCGGTCGCCCCATGCTGCAACCCGGAAACATCTCCTGTTCAAAAACGTCGAGTAATCGCTCTTCGTAGTCGTCGCGGTACTGCATAATCTCCTCGCGGATCACCTTTTTTTCGCGCAGCAATTCATGTTCGGGGATCAGGGCATCGGCATAGATATCGGTAAGCAGCTCCACGGCACGGCGCAGGTGTTTTTGCGGGTAGCTGGCATAGAGACAAGTGCGTTCGCGCGATGTGTAGGCGTTGAGGTCGCCACCCACCTCTTCCAGACGCGAAAGTGTTTGCCGCGCACTCCGCTGCTTGCTGCCCTTAAACAACATATGCTCCAGCAAGTGGGCTAATCCCCAGGCCTCCTCCTGCTCGTCGCGGCTCCCCACATTAGCCACCATGCCGATGTGTTCGACCCCGCTGCCGCGCCATTGCCGGTGAATGATGCGCAGGCCATTTTCGAGCCGATAGACGGGCGATTGCATAAGTCCCCAAATATAGGGAACAGCCCGCCTGCCTTGGTTCGCTGCGCGATGTCAGCTTTTTTCCTTATTTTTGCGATTGCCCCATTTTTTTGGAATTGGGGCATTTTTCTTGGCCGAAGTGGTGAAATTGGTAGACACGCACGTTTCAGGGGCGTGTGTCGCAAGACATGCCGGTTCGAGTCCGGCCTTCGGCACCTGAT
Source organism: Bacteroidota bacterium (assembly GCA_016868485.1). Taxonomy (GTDB): domain Bacteria; phylum Bacteroidota; class Bacteroidia; order UBA7662; family UBA7662; genus F1-60-MAGs140. The sequence continues at coordinate 4,386 of VGGT01000133.1, read as the reverse complement.
CACAGCGCGGGGGGCGATGAGGTCTCCCGCGTCTGCTCTTCGGATGGCCTTCCGTTATGGTGTTATTCAATGAAAGTGTTGCACAATTTTGCTCAATCAGCTGAGTCGGTTCTATGGTAGCTTTTCACAATTTTGCTCAATCAGCTGAGTCGGTTCTATGACAGTTTTGCACAATAAGGTGAGTCGACAGCTGCTGCGGGAGCGGCTGATGAAGGAGGACTTTCGGCGGGTTACCCTATCCTTTTACCGTTATTTTTATGTGGATGATGTGCAAGCGCTGCGCGACGCACTCTACATAAAGTGGTCGGCCTTGGGCTGTTTGGGACGAATTTATGTGGCACGCGAGGGCATCAACGCGCAAATGAGTGTACCGGAACATGAGATGGAGGCGTTTACAGCGCATTTACATGCGGTAGACGGACTGCAACAAGTGCCCTTGAAGATTGCGGTGGAAGACGACGGGCGCTCCTTCATTAAACTGAATGTGAAGATCCGGCCCAAATTGGTGGCCGACGGCCTCGCCGATGGAAGTTTCGATGTAACGAATGTGGGCACGCACCTCACGGCCGAGGAGTTTAACCAGGCGATGGATTTGCCCGGTGCGGTGGTGGTCGATATGCGCAACCACTATGAAAGTGAGGTCGGACGCTTCGAAGGCGCTGTTTGCCCCGATGCCGACACCTTCCGCGATGAGCTCCCCATGGTGGCCCAAATACTGGAAGGCAAGGAGGAGCAGCCTGTGCTGTTGTATTGTACGGGCGGCATCCGCTGCGAAAAGGCCAGTGCCTACCTGCGTCATAAAGGTTTTTCGCAGGTTCATCAATTGCACGGGGGCATCATCGACTATGTGCGGCAGGTGCGTACCCAAAACCTGACGAATCGATTTCTGGGGAAGAACTTTGTGTTCGACGACCGCATGGGCGAGCGAATCAGCGAACATATCCTGGCTGCTTGCCATCAATGCGGACAAGCCTGCGACGAGCATGTGAACTGCGCCAACACGGCCTGCCATCATTTGTTTATTCAGTGTAGCACCTGCCGCGTCGCCCTCAGCGGATGCTGCAGTACAGAATGCCAAGCGATTATGGAGGCGCATCAAGCCGGACAGGCCGAGCAAGGCGGACAGGCCGAGCAAGCCATGCATGACGGACAGGCCGAGCAAGCCATGCGTGACGGACAGGCCGAGCAAGGCGGACAAGCCATGCATGACAGACAGGCCGAACAAGCCCAGCCCAGCCCCTCAAACCAGCCATCATCCGTGGCCCAACCAACGGTGTACCGTAAAGGACGGCCGCCCGGAAGAACCGAGGCAGCGGCACCCCATGCCGTTCATCCCGCATAAGGCCAGAATGCGATGTCGTTTAGCAAACCCCGGATGCGCAGCGCAAACCTCAACTTCCGTATCTTGTGTCCTTCATTGAACCTCTCGCGCTCCTACCTGTACCTCTCGCCCTCGAAATTAAACCTCTTGTGTCCCTGATTGAAACTGTCGATTAACGCCTCATTCATTCCGTCCCGCAATAGCCATTCAATTCCGCAATAGCCATTCAATCCCGCAATAGCCATTCAATCCCGCAATAGCCATTCAATCCCGCAATAGCCATTCAATCCCGCAATATCCTATTTAAGCAATATGAATATACCTGATCATCTTCGTTATACCGCCGACCACGAGTGGGTAGCCCTTGAGGGCAACGTCGCCTTGGTGGGCATCACTGACTATGCCCAAGGCGAATTGGGCGATATCGTATTTATTGAGATCGAAACCGTTGGTCAGGCGCTTCGCCAGGGCGATGTTTTCGGCACAGTGGAGGCGGTAAAAACGGTTTCCGATTTGTTTATGCCCGTGAGTGGCACCCTTTTAGAGAAAAATGCCGGCCTCGACAGCGCCCCTGAGTCGGTGAACAGCGACGCCTACGGTTCGGGATGGATGGTCCGCATTCAACTCGACGATCCCGCGCAAGTCGACGCCTTGATGTCGCCCGATGAATACCGAAAGCATATCGGCCTTTGACGGATTGTTCGACCAGCCGGGCGGACCTGTAAGACGGCGTAGGAGCCGCCTGTTCTGGTTTTGCTTGCCTCCAATGCTGTGGATGTTGCTGATCCTGCTGCTGATCGGCCTGCCGGGTTACAGCGTTACACTCCCCGCCTTTAGTTTTTCCGATTGGGTGATTCATGGGAGCATGTTTTTCCCCCTCGGTCTCCTGTGGATGCAGGCCCTACGCAAGCAACGGGTCTTGAATTGGGCGCGTATGTTCGCCGGCTACTGCACCTGGATGATTTGCATTGTGTTTAGTGGGCTCACCGAGCTGCTCCAGGCATGGGTTTTTGTGCAGCGCTCGGCACAGCTGGGCGACTACCTCGCCAACCTCACCGGATGTGGCCTGGGGTATTTGTTTTACGTTTGGATGATCCGACAATGAGACCGCGCGGATACCTCGACCGCCTCAATGAGTGGCGAGTTGTGTTTTTTGAGGTTGGATTGATTGTTGCCTTAGGCAGTGCCTTGTTGATTCTGAATTGGGAAACGGTCGACTCCTACCTCAACGAGCCGGTGGCCTACGATCCGGATTGGGACCGCGCTGTTCAGGTGGAGGACCATACGCCCCGAACCCGCCAGCGAACCTTCACCCCACCACCGGATGTTGTGCTGGAACACCGTCCCCTTTCGGGCTCCATCGAGACTATTCTGGAGGGATTGTTGGAGGAAACGGAAATGGCCAGCACCGAAATCAGTGGCGGCAACGATGTGGCCATACCTGCATCAGCATTTCGCTCTTCTGGAAGCGGAACGGGTGTAGCCCTCCCCGCCGATGAGGTGGAGGCCGGTGAAAACGAGGTGTTTGTGGTGGTTGAAGACATGCCTCAGTTTCCGGGGGGCGATGAGGCCCTTCTCAAGTATTTGTATAGCCAGTTGATCTATCCTCGATTGGCCCTGGAGTATAAAATTGAGGGCCGGGTGGTCGTACAATTTGTTATTGCTGCCAATGGCCGCATAGAGGATGTTGCTGTGTTGCGGGGCATTGGTTTTGGATGCGATGAAGAAGCGCTGCGTGTGGTAAAGGGTATGCCGGCATGGACGCCGGGGCGACAACGCGGTAGAGCGGTTCGGGTGCGCTACAACCTGCCTATTTTGTTTCGGATGCGCACACCCGAATCATTAGGCGGTCGGTGAGCGTTCGAGCCAATTGCGCCATGCCCTAAACATTTATTTCAATTCTATTGTGTATATTTCAGGCATTTAGTGTAAATTTCGGCCGCTTAAACGAAAACCAGCCTTTGTGCGTTTACCCCATGGGCCGACGTGTAAAAAACCCAACGCTATGGAACCAAAAAAGAATCCGAAAGCCGATTTAAACGCCCAAAGGGCCTTATTTTTTCAGATTGGATTGGTGTTTACCCTAGGGCTGATGCTCTATGGCTTCAACTGGTCGAACGACGAAGGAAGTGGGGCTAGTCTTGGCGACCTACAAGTCGACGATCTGGTGGAGATGGAAGTGCCCCAAACTGAGCAAAAAGTGAAACCGCCACCCCCGCCGCCCCCGCCCGTTTTGGAAATAGTGGACAACGAGGAAGTGCTCGAAGAGGAAGAGGTTACTTCCACAGAGGTGAGTCAAGACACCCGAATAGACATACCGGTTATTGAGCAAGAGGTCGAGGCGGAGGCTGAAGAGCCCGAAATCTTCACCATAGTTGAAGAGATGCCCACCTTCCCCGGTGGCGACCAGGCCCTATTGGAGTATATGGCCAAGAACACGAAGTATCCCCCATTGGCCCGCGAGAATGGTTTGCAGGGCATTGTGGTGGTAACCTTCGTGGTCGACGAACGCGGCCGCATCAAAGACGCGCAAGTTCTTCGTGGAATCGGAGGCGGGTGCGATGAAGAAGCCATGCGCGTGGTTCAGTCGATGCCCCCCTGGAAGCCCGGAAAGCAGCGAGGCATGGCCGTTCGCGTGCAATACAACCTGCCCTTCCGATTCACCTTGCGGTAGGCTAGCGCCGGATTGCGGTAGGCTATTGACGGTTTACTGTAGGTCAATGACTATTAACAGTAGGTCACTGACGGTTAACAGTAGGCCATTGATTGTTTACCGATCTGGCGTTGGATTGCAGTAGGCCAGCGCTGGTTTGGCACAAAATGCCGTTTCCCAAAATCTGTTTTGTATCAGCCCCTTATTCATTGGAGGAAATTTCGAAATGAAGTTGGGTCTCTTTGGCTCATTCGGGGGTTGAGTTTTATGAAGTTGCTGTCCAAATTTGCCCTATCAGCTCAGAAATACGACCTCTTTCGAGTTGTCTTAATCAGGTATATTTTGGCATTGCAAAAGATAGGAATTAATAATCCTTTTTTTGAACTAGCCACTTGAAGTGAAGATGCTAATC
>VGGT01000132.1 GCA_016868485.1 Bacteroidota bacterium | reverse complement strand
CCAATACAGCCTCTGATGTGGATGGGCGCTACCGTGGGCACGACCAGCAAATCCACCAAAGCGAGTCGATCCAATACACTGTTTTTTCGTTGTGGGATACCTTTCGGGCGGCGCATCCCCTCTATGCGCTCATTGATCGCAAGCGCACCACCGATTTCATCCGCAGTTTCCTGAACATCTACAAGCAGGGTGGGCGCCTTCCGGTATGGGAATTGGCCGCCAACGAGACCGATTGCATGATTGGCTACCATTCCGTGAGCGTGATGGCAGACGCCATGTCCCGTGGTATCGGAGGATTCGACAGTGCTTTAGCGCTTGAGGCCATGTGCCACAGCGCCCGTTTAAACCACCTCGGCTTGGAGGCCTACCAAAAGCGCCGGCAGATCACGGCCGACGACGAGCATGAAAGCGTATCGAAGCAACTGGAGTATGCCTACGACGACTGGTGCATCGCCCAAGTGGCCAACCGACTGGGCGAAACTGCCCTGGCCGAGGAGTTTGGTCAACGGGCGCAATACTGGAAAAACCTGTTCGATCCCCAAACAGGCTTTATGCGTCCGAAGAAAAACGGGGGATGGTTGGAGCCTTTCGACCCCAGAGAGGTCAACAACCACTTCACAGAAGGTAATTCATGGCAATACTCGTTTTTTGTGCCCCACGACATGCCCGGACTCATGGAGGCCCATGGTGGCGAAAAGGCTTTTGAGGCGCGCCTCGATGGTTTGTTCACCAGCGATTCGCGCACCACAGGACGGGATCAGGCCGACATCACCGGGCTCATCGGGCAGTACGCACACGGCAACGAACCCAGCCACCATATGGCCTTCCTCTACCACATCACCGGACGTGCCGACAAATCGCAACAACGAATACATCAGATACTAACAGACTTCTACCGAAATACACCCGACGGATTAATCGGAAATGAGGATTGTGGACAAATGAGCGCTTGGTATGTGTTGGCGAGTTTGGGTTTATACCCAGTGGCTCCCGGGGCATCGGAGTGGCTGGTGGCGGCCCCCATCCACAAACAAGCGCGCATTTACTTAGAAAATGGTCGCAAAATCGAATTGCGGACCAAAGGAACGGGCATATACCCGGCGAGTCTGCACCGAAATGGGGTGCCACTGGAGCAGCTGCCTGTCCTCAAACACGAGGAATTGAGTGGCCTGCAGATGCACATTCGCTTGGACCCCGATTCGAGCCAATGTTTGCCGCCCTCCGCCTGGCCGAAATACCCCGTAGGAACCCCACTTTTGGTGAATCCCGTCATCGAAACGCCAGCCTCTGTGTTCGACAGCACCATGCAGGTGCGAATCAACTACCCCTTCTTCGGCCGCAACACGCAAAAAGAGCAAAGCCCCAGTCAATCGAACATAAAGCTGTACTACACCACCGACGGAAGCGATCCGGTGCCTGGTCAATCCGCGCAGATCAGCCCGTCTGGGTCCATTACGCGAGCCGAAAGCACCCACCTCAAGGTTGTGGCCATCGATGCCTCCACCGATAGGCGCAGTGCGGTGGTGGAAGCACGCATCCACAAACGCCCCAACCAGTGGCAGGTGCGCAACCTCAACGCACCCAACCGCATGTATACCGCCGGGGGGGCCGCCTCATTGGTGGACGGTCAGAGAGGATCGGTGAACTGGCGCAAAGGTGATTGGCAAGGCATACAGGGCCAAGACTTCGTGGCGGTGGTGGACCTGGGCAGCAAAACAGACATCAGTAGCTTATCGGCTGGTTTTCTTCAAGACACGCGCTCATGGATCCTATTGCCGAAGGAGGTGCGCTTCCTGGGCTCCAATAATGGCCGAAAGTTCCACTTGCTGGGCCATTTCACCCACCAAGAGGCCGATAAGCGCATGGATGTCTTTTTACAGGAACTCGGCGGGCCACTTGAAAAAACCGGGCGATACCGCTACATCAAGGTAGAGGCCCGACAGTTTGGGCAGCTCCCCTCCTGGCATCCTGGCGCAGGCTATCCCACCTTCATCTTTATCGATGAGCTTTTGGTGAATTCGGTGGGCAAACCCTAGTTGACTCATTGCTGGGCATGGGTTTGTTTGGGCGAGAGAAAAACCCAAGGGCCTGCTAGGTAAAATGAGCTCGAGCATAAAACACGGACTGACTGAGAAAAAGGGGACTGACTGAGAAAAAGGGGACAACCTACATCAGGCATCGCCCCACCGCCTGATCTACGATTTGCGCGGTCTGATCGGGGTACGATACAGGCTTGAGCGGACGCTCTCGGAGCCAAACCCTCAGCTGATGCGAAAAATTCTCCTTCACCCGGCGCACCACACGAACCCCGAGTCGTTCGAGTGCTGCGGCGTTGCACAGCTGCTCGTACTGATTGTACATGGGGATAACCAGCAGCCGCTTACCCAAAAACAAGGCCTCAGCAGGAGATTCAAAGCCACCACCGGTTAAATTGCCGGTGCCTTGAACGGCCAATAGAATGCGCAAGTCGGCACTCATCGACCCAAGGCGGCAACCTGTTGAATGAGTTGTGCCAAAAACACCTCTTCTTCGGGTTGACCGGTACCATGGAGCATCTCCGTTTCGAGCGATACCCCCTCCATTTCATCAGCGGTGAAGGCCCCTGCCACAGCCAAGGCTGCCGCTTCGCCCCCCACGTTTTGAGCACTGACCTTCTGATCATGTTGGTCGGGGTGGCGGTAGAGATGCCATTGTTGCCCGTAATATTCGAGCGCGGTGAGGTTCTCGATCCAATCGCCCGAATTCAGGTAGGTCAGTTTTACGCCATCCCCCGGAACTTGCCGTATGTTGGGTTGATGAATGTGTCCACACACCACATAAGCGTAGCCCTTTTCGGCCGCCAAATCGATGGCAATTTGTTCGAAATCGGAAATAAACCGCACAGCAGTCTTCACCCCGTCTTTAATTTTTTTGGAGAGGGATATGCGACCATAACCCAAAGCAGCGGCGAACCAATTCACCCATCGATTGATGAGGATCAGCAGGTCGTAGCCCACCGCACCGAGCCGAGCCAACCATTTCGAGTATTTCATGCTCAAATCGAACACATCGCCATGAAAAAACCAGGCTGGACCCTCATCCATTTGCAGCAGCAGCTTGTTCTTGATGTGCAGGTTCCCCAGACGGGTCGGACTGAACTTACGCAAGAGTTCATCGTGGTTGCCGGTGATGTAGTAGATGGTTTTACCCTGACTGAGCCATGAAAGCAATTTTTTAACGACCTTCATGTGACTCGCCGGCCAGTAGTTTTTGCGAAACTGCCAGATGTCGATGATGTCTCCGTTGAGGATGATAAGCCCCGGGTCGATGCTGTTGATGTAGGCATGCAATTCCTTAGCATGGCATCCCACCGTACCGAGGTGTATATCGGAAAGAACGAGAATATCGACCGGGCGCCTTTCCATACTTTAAGCACCACAAAGGAGCACGCGCAAGGTCAACAAATCGTAAACCAATTGTGATGTTTGTTTGAAGCCATACCCGTCGATTTTCAGAATTATCCCGATATTGCCACTCCAAACGCAACTCCAATTCACTTTTCGTTCACCACAACCGATTGTATGAAACTTCGCACCCCATATCTCCTGTTCCTTGTTCTGACATTCTTACTGAATTTGCACAACAGTTTCGGACAACTGTTGCCTCCGGAACGACACTACTCAACCAACGGCCGGATCCTGTATGGTGGTGGGAGCCCAGACCCAGGTTGGTACGAACTGGATAGTATCCGTCAGGTAAATCTGCAATTCCCGCAGAGTAATTATTGGAGCCTGTTGCAGGCCAACTACACCAGCGAAACACTCATTCCAGCCACCCTAACGGTGGGAAATATGACCTTAGACAGCGTGGGTGTGCGCTTTAGGGGAAACACATCCTATACGAGCATTCCCAATTCTCAGAAAAAATCCTTCGCTATCGAAACCGACTTCGTGCGGGCAGGGCAAGAACTCATGGGCTATAAAAACCTCAAATTCAACAATGCCCACAGCGATGCCAGTTTTATGCGTGAGGTTCTCTACAACCGGCTCGCCATGCGTCACATACCCATAGCCAAAGCCAGTTACATCCGATTGTCGCTCAACGGGCAAGACTGGGGTTTATACCCCAACATTCAAGCGGTCGACAAAACCTTCCTCGATGAGTGGTTTTTGAGCAACGACGGCCCGCTCATTAGGGCAACACGACAAACCACCGGCATTCCAGGTGGGGGATGGGGCGACGGTACAGCGGGCATGAACTTCCTGGGGGTCGACACCAACCTCTACAAAAACTACTATTATCTGAAATCGAGCGATTTGGCCCATCCGTGGACCTATCTGATGCGGGCCTGTTCCGTGCTGTCGCAAACCAGCCTGAGTACCATCGATACGGCGCAAGCATACCTCGACATCGATAAAATTCTGTGGTTTTTGGCCACGGAAAACATCTTCACCGACGACGACAGCTATGTCTACAAAGGGAAAATGGACTATATAGTCTATTACGAACCGGAAACCGGCCTCACCATTCCCCTGGAGTACGATGGTAATTCCACATTCACCACCAATAATGCAACATCCAGCAGTTGGGGACCCTTCAAAAATGTGACCAACGCCAACTACCCCCTGTTGAATAAACTGCTGAACATACCGCAGTGGCGGCAGCGCTATTTGGCGCACTACCGAACACTGCTCCAGGAGGTTTTTAACCCCAGCATCACCAACCCCCTTATTGACCGCCTCGACACCCTGATTGCCGCACATGTGGCGTCAGATCCTAAGAAATTATACACGACCAGTCAGTACACCTCAGGGGTGCCCACGCTCAAGACTTTTGTACAAAATCGGCGCAACTACCTATTGGCCAATAGCGAAGTCGCACAGATCGCACCCAAAATCGACTCCGCTCATCATTTAAACAGCACACTTCAAGTCCTTACTGCCCCCATACCGGGAGAAGTTTCGTGGGTGCGGGCATTTATGGCCCAGGGGGGGACTCCCATTCAGGAGGTGCGCCTTCACTTTAGTGATCGTGTGGTGGGTCGATTTAGCTCGGTTCAGATGTTCGATGATGGACAGCACCAAGACCTGGCCGCCGGCGATGGAGTATTTGGTGCGCAACTTCCCGCCTTCACGCCCTTTAGCCTGGTACGCTATTATATCGAGGCCATTGGAGCCAACAGCGCCCAAAGTCGATCGTACCTCCCCACCGGTGCCGAGCATGATGTTTTTGTATTTCGTATTGAGGGCCAACCCTTGGGTGGAGGCGTCGTGATCAATGAATTTGTGGCCAGCAATCAATCGGGGGCGCAGGACGAAAGTGGTGGATTCGCCGATTGGGTAGAGTTGCACAACACTTCGGCACAAGCCATTTCATTGGCTGGGTGGTATTTGTCGGATGATCAGTCTAATCCGCTGCGTTGGCGCATCCCTGCCGGTATTTCCATCCCTGCCGGAGGCTACCTCATCATTTGGACTGATGCCGATTCGTTGGACGGTCCTTTACACACCAATTTCAGGCTTTCGGCAGCAGGTGAAGATGTGGTACTGAGCGACAGCAGCGGACAATTGGTGGATTTGGTTAATTTCCCCTTGCAAATCACCGACACGGCCTATGCCCGAATTCCAAACGGGACAGGGCCGTTCGTTTATCGTGTTCCGACCTTCGCGGCCAACAACCAAGGGAACCCGAATGCTGTGCCTTCATTGAAACCCTTGCAGCTGCTTTTGTATCCCAATCCCGCGCGCGACTGGCTGCGGGTGGTACTTTTGGCCGATGGCAGCGCCTCCAATGCGCTGAACCCGACTACATCTGGCGCTGGATCACCTGCCTCTGTGCGCATTCTCGATCTGCAGGGCCGAGAATTAGCAGTGAACGTACAGGCAACCGGGGAAACTGAATGGACGGTGGAACTGCAAACGATTCCCTCCGGTCTCTACATTTTGG
>VGGT01000131.1 GCA_016868485.1 Bacteroidota bacterium | reverse complement strand
GGACACCGCCGTTGAAGTTTCTGAGCAAGGCCTCCGAGAAAAAGGTGCTGTCGGGCGCCTGGGTGGTGCTTCGAAAGTTGGTTTGGTAGGTGAGTCCAATTTTCTCGTACCATTTGGCATCCCCGAGTTGGATTTTTCTTTTAAAGGGCTCGATCCTGTTCATGCTGAGCGAACCTTCAGGCAAGGTTAAATTCACTTGCTTGGTTTGTGTATTTTGGTTGTGGCGCGCCGCTAACGATAATCGAAATGGACTATTGGCGAAACTCTGGTTGTAGGAAATGGAAGAATTGAGCTGGTTTTGTAGAAATTGGGTGGTCGCAAAAGAATTGTTTGATAAAAAGGTGCTGGTTCCGGCCGTAACACTGGCTGTGAATCTTCTGAGTGGATGGGCTTTGGCATCTTGCTGGTGGTTCCACCGGATGAAAAAATCGCGATTCGACACCCGGTCATCGGCCCGGGCATCGCCTCTTTGTTGGTTGCTGTAGCTGAGTTCGAGTCGACCCGAATATCGATAGCGACGGGTATACTGTAAGGCGGGACCCAAACGGTAACTACCCAAAGAGTATAAATCGCCCCGTAAGGTCAAGTCTAAATAATCGCTCAGCGCGAAATAATACCCCAGATTTCGAAGAAAAAAGCCCAATTCTGGCGATCTGCCGTACTCTGGCGGCAATAGACCGGAACGCTGCCCTTTAAGGGAGGGAATAATGGCAAAAGGTAAACCAACCGGCAAGGGAACGCCCGCCATCACCAAATAAGCCGGACCGCTGACAACCCGTTTGTTGGGCACAATATGTGCTTTGGATAGATTGAGGAAGAAATGGGGCGCGTCTGTGTTTGAACACGTGGTCATCTGCGTGTTTTTCATGTAGATGCTCTGGTCGTTGTTGAGCCGCACCGAGCGACCAACCATATACAGTTCGCCGTCTTGAGTCACCAATTTTGAAACACTGGCTCTTCTGGTTTTGAAATTATAGCGAATGCGTTCGCTGTCGAAAGTTTGATCTCCATCCTGAAAGCTGGGCTTGCCAACAAGTGCGCCTGAACTATCGCTGCCCGCTGTAGCCGACACCTCCCGCCCCTGCCAATCCTGTTCAATTTGATGCGCTTTTAGTTGAATGCTGCCATACTCCATATGGGCTTCTTTGTAGAGGTAGGCGCGCGATCGAAGCAAGTCCAATACGAGTGAGTCGCTGGAACCATAACGAACAGGCAAATCAAGAACAGAACTGGTATCTTGTGCTTGAACATCATGGCCATTGCAAAAGCCCATCAGGCAGATGATGACCACAATGTGCACAAATTTTACGTTCTTTATCACCTTACACCTTTTACCTTTGCTTTTCGATTGAATATGGTGCACAAAGGTAGCCAAAGCCGCAACAACCACGCCAGCCGATGGCTGATTAGGTCGTTCTTAACCGCAATCCTCGTGTTGGGTGTTTTTTCACCCACGGGCTTAAGGGCTTTTAAACTCAGAACGGTGGTCATCGACGCCGGGCATGGCGGGCATGATTCGGGATGTTTGGGCGCAAAGTCTAAAGAAAAGGATGTGGCGCTCAAACTGGCCACTGAAGTAGGGCGAAAAATTCGGGCGAAGCATCCCGATGTCAAGGTGGTTTATACGCGGCAGGATGACCGATTTTTAGAGCTTCACCAAAGGGCATCGCTGGCGAACCGCGAACAGGCGGATTTGTTTATCTCGATTCACCTGAACAGCGCCAAACCTACGGCCTATGGAACCGAGACCTACACCCAAGGATTGCACGTAACCGAAGCCAATCTGTCTGTCTCCAAGCGCGAAAATGCCTCGATACTTATGGAGAGCGATTACGTTCAAAATTATGATGGTTTTAACCCTGGCGACCCAACAGCACACATCGTCTTTGAATTGTTCCAATCGGCCTACCGCAACCAAAGTGTTCGGCTGGCTGGTTTGGTTGAAGAACAATTCAAAACCTTGGCCGGACGGCACTCAAGGGGGGTAAAACAGGCTGGATTTCTGGTGTTGTACCGGACCACTATGCCCGCTCTACTCATTGAAGCTGGTTTTCTCACCAATCCCCAAGAAGAACGTTTTCTGAATACAACAGAGGGTGAAGATAAAATCACAACAGCCATAGCGCAAGCTTTTAGTCAGTACAAAAAGGAAACCGACCAACCTTAGTCAGTAGATCTTATCCCCATCATACAAACATGCAAAATTCGGGCAGCGACAAATTTAAAATCGGCAAACAGGAGGTTAGGTTAGGACTTTTCGCAGCCATGGCCATTGGTTTACTTATTTTCGGTTTTAATTTTCTCAAAGGTGAGAATGTCTTCAACAGCAACCTAACCTATTACGTTCGTTATCCCAATGCGCTGAATCTACAGTCCTCATCACCCGTATTGTTTCGGGGCGTTAAGGTAGGGTCGGTCCGTGAAGTCATCTTGCAACCGGAGGGTGTGCTGATCGAGTTTTATGCACGTGAAGATATTCAGATCCCTGTGGGTTCAGAGGCAAGGGTCATTAGTACGGACTTGTTTAATACCCGTGCTATCGAGATCCTATTTTCTAAGAATAACGAGTTAGCCGTATCTTATGATACACTCATAGGCACGGTTGAAACGGCACTTTTAGAAAAAATTGCCGATCAGGTTACCCCGATGCGCAATCGGATCGATAGTTTGCTGATAACAACACAGCGGCTGCTGGCTGCGGTAAATCCCGATGAGCTGAACAGAACGGTTGGGCATGTTGAAGCAGCCACCGGGCAACTGGCTGAAATGAGTCTGTCGATGAAAGGTCCACTCAACAGAAGCTTAACACATATTGAGTCGATTAGCGCAAACCTTGCCAAAAACAATGAGCAGATAAATAAAATAGTCTATAACGCGGGCAAAATCAGCGATAGCTTATCGGCTATTTCCCTGCAACCCACCCTTACATCGCTCAATCAGAATTTAGCGACTTTATCGGGGATACTTCAAAAAATAGAACATGGGGATGGCACAATGGGCAAAATGGTACACGATTCTTCCCTGTACCACCGATTAGACGAATCGGCAAAATCGTTGAATCTGTTGATGGAAGATTTTAGAAAACAGCCACGCCGCTACCTCAACTTTAGTGTATTTGGTGGAAAAATTAAGGAGGGTCAGAAATAAATACCCTTAAGGATGCCCTTAAGGATGAACAATCAGTAATCGGCCTATTTGAGGATTCCCATTCAACGGCTCACATTTGAGCAGATAAAGACCTGAAGGCATCTGACTCACATCAATGATTTCCCCCTCGTTTTCTACCCTACCACGACGGATGTTCTGACCATGAGGGGAACACAAACTCCAGTTGAATGCACCTTCAAGACCTTTTACCCGTACAAAATCATCTGCAGGGTTGGGATAGATCCTGAGTAGTTCCTCCTCCGATGATTCGATAGAGGTACCTAGTGTGTTGAGGCGCTGCACGCTGCTGCTGCCTTTCAGCAATAAATTACCCGGGTCTAGGGTAACAGCTGTTACAGGCGATGAACCCACGTTAAATCGGCTAATACCGGCAGAAGGATCAACCCGAAGCATTCGGGTGGTACCCCCTGAGGTGATTTGAATGGGGAGCGTGGTGCTAAAAAATGGCGTGTTTATGCTGGTTGTGGTTTGGTCGGGCCAGACATAAATAGTGGAATCGACTTGATTCCAGCGTATGGTGTATGATGGAAATCCCTCACCATAAATCCACTCCTGAACAAAATTGCTCAATGGCACTTGGGTGAAAGACTCGACTATGCTGCGAAAATCATTGGTGGTGCTCACATCATGGGCTTTCAGCGATAGAAAATGCCTTAAGGCCGCATAGAACAAAGAATCATTACCAATTTCCCATCGCAGCATGTGAATGACAGCGGCCGCCTTCTTGTACGTGAGATTACTGCTGAATATTCGGTTGACGCCAGAACCTGCAGGAACATAAACCGACCCTGTGGGCTGTCGTCCAGAGTTTTGTGTGTTGGTCATCCAGCCATCTGCATTGGCACGGCCAAAAGCCATTTCCCGATAAAGATATTCACCATACGAGGCAAATCCCTCATTAATCCAGATGTCACTCCAGCTGGCACAGGTAACCAAATCTCCAAACCACTGATGCGCAAGTTCGTGGGATGTTAAGTCCTGGCTGAAGGTGCCCATGGTACTCATGGTTTGGTGTTCCATGCCGCCACCAAGTGGCGCCATCATATGTCCGTATTTTTCTTGCCAAAAGGGATATAACCCCCATATGGTCGAGAATCGCTCGATCATATCATCGGTGGCGTCCATATTAGGCCTCCAGAAATTGAGGGTTGTTTGGTTACTCGAATTGGTGCGGTTGTACACCCAATGTTGCACCAGGATGGAGTCGGGTGCTAAGGCAGCTGGGTTGGCATAGGTCAAGTACTCCACATAATCCGTTACAGAAAAGGCAATGAGATAGAAGGCTTGTGGAAGGCGTGTACGCCAATGAAAACGGGTTTTATTGCCTGTTAAAGGCAATACCTGAGTTAAAATACCATTCGATGCGACTTTATTGGGATTGAGTGTGGTGCCGAAGAAATCTACTGAATCGATTTTGTCCCACAAATCCTGTTTGCAGGGCAGCCAATCGATAGCACCGAAAGGCTCAGATAATGTCCAGGTGACCTGTGCACCCCAAGTAGGACTCTGGGCGTTGCTCACGCCGCTAAAAAAACCACTGCTCGTTGGCACTGCACTATACCAAACTTCTAAAGATACATTGGCCTGAGTGGGCAAAGCAGACAGCAATGGAACACGAACGACATGATTCAAGCGGCTGAAGGTGGTCATGCGCTGCCCATTAATTCGGATTGAGTCGATGGTATTGTTGTCGTTGAGCTCAAACCAAAAGGTATCCATCTCGGCTGAAATAACTTTGGCATCAAACCGGACCTTTCCACCCAAAGAGGTGCTGGTGTTGCTCACCTCTAAATCGATCACATAATAATGTATGTCGTAGTTGTCGCTTCCCCGGTTAGCACGCTGGAGTCGGGTGGCCGACATCCAAGATCCACCCGCTCTTGCTTTTACGGCAGAACATTCATGATCATGACCATTTTGCTGGGCCAGTACTGCTGTTGGATTCAATTGAATCAGTGCGCATAAAAAAGCGGTAATTCCAATGCGGAGAAATGAACACGGTATTTTGATTACTGATGGTTTCATGGAGTGGGGTATTGACTGAGTTGGCTTGAATTGAGTGATGTTATTTGTTAATAATATTTTGCCACAAAAAGCGGCGCAGACAACAAAAATAGCTATGAATTGATCAATTGAGACTCAAATTGGAGGTGGTATAGACGGCTGTAGTGGCCTTCTGCGTCGAGTAATTGGGCATGCGTTCCTCTTTCCACAATTTCACCCTTTTCCAATACAAGGATTTCATCGGCATCGCGTATGGTCGATAGCCTGTGGGCCACTACCAAAGCAGAACGATTGGCCAATAGGCTATTCAATGCCGTCTGAAGTAATGCTTCCGTCTCTGAATCGACCGAAGCCGTTGCCTCATCGAGCACCACAATAGGTGGATTGAGGACCATCATCCGCAGAAATGCAATCAATTGTCGCTGACCGGTCGACAAAGCTGCGCCCCGCTCGCGCACTTCATAGGCCAACTCACCCGGCAAGCGTTCCAAAAACCGATAAATTCCGGCATCACGAGCGAGGTTCCTGATCTGGTCTTGGGTAACTTCCGGGTCTTTGAGGCTGATATTTTCGAAAATTGTTCCCGAAAACAAAAAAACATCTTGTAGAATAAATCCAATTCTACCACGAAGTTCTGGCAACGGGATGTCTTCAATGGGCACACCGTCGACACAGACAGATCCTGAACTGTGCGCATAAAATCGGCCTAAAACATTGACTACAGAAGTCTTGCCCGACCCTGTACTCCCCACCAATGCCACTCGTTTGCCGGGTTT
>VGGT01000130.1 GCA_016868485.1 Bacteroidota bacterium | reverse complement strand
AAAACATCGCCCCCATAATAAATGTTATGGCTATTCCATCGTGGTTGAGTGGCCGTGCCGCAACCCGATGACCCGCCTCCATTCAGCTGTCTACATGATTTAAGGGCAAATCCTACGCCATTATGGTCTGAAGCAAGGTTGTTGTAACCAATTTGTCCTAAAAATTGCACGAGTGCCTGCCAATCGGGATCCGATGGTACACGCCAACCCGATGGGCACAATCCGCGCGGATCTGCAGCGGCATGGGCATTGTAGAGTTTTCCATAATTCGCCTCAAATTGGGGTTCTGACGGGTTTACAGTCCATGCACCCAGGGGGGTACTCGACCAAGCTGTTGAATCGAGCCCACTCAATAGAGGGTCCCCATTGCGGTAGGCGGTTACGCGCAGATTGGTGGCTGTCCAACACTGACCGCCGATCCGAATGGTTGTGTAGCTGTATCCCGAAGTGTCAAAGATCGGGGTTCCGCAGGCGTAAGGCGCATGTGGTGTGTTTACCACCACCACGTTTCCGTATGCAACCCCAACGGCATTCACGGCGTAGGCACGGCTTTGATAGGTATTTGTCGGTAATAAACGAGATAATTTGCCTGCGAAAGATCCGATTCCTGTTCCATTGTAGGTTGTGTCATCCGCAATGGTAGGAGGTCTGCCCAAAGTCCAACAGATGCCCCGGGCCAAAATGGGGCTCCCTCCATCGAATGGAATGTGTCCGCCTACCTGTGCTGAAAAGGGGAACAGCGCGGTTACTGTTCCTGTGTTTACCTCTGGAATACTGGGTGGGGTGTAGATGCTCAAGTCATTTCCATACCCCGTGCCGATGGCATTGGTTGCGAACGAGCGCACAAAGTAGACTCGGCCACCTTGTAGCCCGCTGATTGGTGCTTCGAAAGCAAAACCCTGAGCAGCAGTACCGACCTGAACCACGCCATGCGATAAGGATGGCGCGGCTGAAGTATCGTAACAAAATCCACGGGCTGTTAGCGCTTGTCCTCCATCCCTGATCGTTCTTCCGTATGCCCTGATCTGGCCCGGTGAAAGGTAAACAATAGAGTCAGTGCTCATTTCAGGGGCAACCGACGTTGGGTTCACCACCACTTCCGACGTATAATACAATCCAACTGAGTTTTGCGCGTAGCCTCTTACATACCAATTCCTACCGGGGAGGAGTCCGGGTGGAAAGGCGGTAAACCCGAAACTTCCGCGTCCTGTGATCAAAACACTGTCATAAACATCCGGATTGGGCAAAGCGCTCCAGCATAATCCACGCGCAAATACGCCGCTTCCTGTCTGATCAAAGCGAACCCGAGCCAAGGTGCTGTATCCAACAGCAGCCAGGCTGTCTATTGACAATAGAGGTGCAGTGGCCGATATCTGATAACTGCCATTGATATCACCGCTACACAAAACCAGAAAATCGCGTTGAATGGCAACGCCTTGTGCCACCACCACCGTGGGATCCCAAAGAAAATTGCCGATGGCAAACGAACTGCTGATCAAGCCAACACGCCTGCTGATTTGTATGGCATCTGTTGAATTCAATACCCCATTGCCGTTCACATCGGCCACCCGATTTCGAAAGGCGGTGAACATTTGCTGGCCTGAAAATGACCGTTGGGCGTTCAGGGCATCTGTACTGTTCACACCACCCCATGGGTAACCGATCTGGGCCACAAAGGTATAGGTCGATGAAGGGTAGTCTTGAAGTAGAAATTGACCTTGAGCGTTGGTGGTGTCGAAAGCCACGGGCAGACCGGCTAAATTCAGTAAACGTACGGGGATACCCGCCAATGGCGTTTGATGGATGTTGTCGTAGCGGAGCGTGCCTTGAATACTGTTTTGAGCCCAAACAACTGCTGATGAATGAATAAACAAAATACCGAAGAGCAGACCGATCCAATTTTGATTCATGCGTTATGGGTTTCCTTCCGGGAATTCGTCAAATGAATTCGATATGATATGAATACTTATCGAACAAAAATAAGCAAAAGGACCTAAGTTATGGGTCAATTGTGCATTTTTAAGCTATTTTCGTGGGAACATGCGCTTTACTAAGCCCAGTACCCTTTCGATTCCTGCGCTGCTCGCTTGGGCCATCGGATGCATCATCCTGATTCCGCCACTGCTGGGTCGGGGTGGTTTTATAGATGGTCTTTTATACGCCTCAATTTCCCGCAACCTCAGTCAACTGCCTTGGCATTCCACTGAGTTGATTTTCAGCGATACTTTATATCCCGAATTTGCTGAGCAGCCTCCTCTGATGTTGTGGATGGGGTCTTGGTGGTTTCGATGTTTAGGCGACCATGCATGGACCGAAAAGAGTTTTGCCCTCCTGATTGGGGTTTTTACTTTGATCGCTTTCTATTACTTCTGGAAAATGCACATCTCCGGACCGCAGAATCGATATGGTTGGGGTTGGTGGATGCTCCTATGGAGCCTTGTTCCAGGTCCTTTGTGGGGTCTCGGACATTTTATGCTTGAGAATCCGCTTGCTTTATTCACCTTCCTTGCCGTTTGGTCGGCCATGGGGGCAAACCGCCGCCTGGCTGGCGTCGGATTGGGTCTGTTTACTGGACTGGCCTTCATCACCAAAGGCCCACCAGCCTTGTTCCCCTTGGCCGTACCCCTGTTGTTGGGGATCTGTCGTCTCCGCGCGAGCAGCGATATGTTGCGGGTAACTGCCTGGTCTTCCGTTGTTCTGTTCGCCTTAGCCTGGATGGGTTGGTCCTGGTCTCCCCTGCGTAATGCCATGTTGGCTTATTGGCAGAGACAAGTTCATGCCGTGTTCTCGGGTCAACGGCCTTCTTATGAGGTGGGCTCCGAGCGAACGCGCATTGATTTGGTGTGGACTTTTGTTCAGGAGCTTACCATACCTGTTCTCCTGCTGCTGGTTTGTTATCTTATATTTCGGTGGTTAAAGAACCGCAACCGATTAAAATGGGCCGACGAATCGGATGACCCGCACCTCAGATCATACGCATTGTTCTTTATGCTTGTGGCCCTCAGTGCAACGGCCCCGCTTTTTGTTTCCCCTAAACTGCATCCACATTATCTGATACCATCTTATCCTTGGTGGACATTAGCCATGACTTGCGCAACACTTCCCATACTCCGCGCACTGCCCTTCAACACCTACCGATGGGGCCATTTAAAGCAGGATTTCCTCCTGAGTGCCGCGGTATCCGTTTGCGTTTTGGGATGTCTGGGGTATGCCTGGTCGAAAAGAGATCAGCCCGTTCGGGATTTCACTTTGCAATCCGATTTAAAGCAATTGGTGCTCACACTCAAGCAAATGGAGGCGAATGGACCATGTCGGGGTGTAGCCCTCTCGCATGAACTTCATGGGCAGTACGCCATTTGGCTGTATATGCAGCGATATTACCGCTTGAGCCTTTTTCCGGATTATACGACCCAACATTGCCTCATTTTAAAAGAAAAGGGCAGTCCTGCTTTGGAAGGTTTCAATCGCTTGCCCATAGACTTGCGGCATTTCGATGTCTACTCTTCCCCTTCAGTGCGCCCAGAAAACAATAGACAATGATTAGGACGTGTAGATTTGATTATCTTGCGGATTCAAACGAATCATGAGCAGATCCGATTTTATTGCTGTCAGTGAACTATGGTCATCGGCGGGGGTGTATCCTCGTTGGATTCAAGTGCATTTGGAAAGGCTCAGCCGATTCAGAAAGGTGAAATCGTTGCGGAAGGCGCGCAACACGCTGGCAACCAATACAGGGTCCATAACCGATCGGGGGGTATTTTCTAACATCCTGGAGACGCTTGGGATTGAATGGGAATTGGTTTCACCCCATTTCGAATGGCCGGCCCCAGGCAACCCCGTTTTGTTGGTGGCTAATCACCCCATGGGCGGTATTGAAAGCATTGTTTTGGCTGCGATGGCTATGAATTGGCGACCCGATACCCGCCTCATGTATTCATCCTTACTCCTGCAGATTGAGGGCGTCGGGAATACGCTTTTGCCGATATCAACCGAGAACGATTCAGCATCAAAGGCATTGAATCGCAGTGCGATGCGGGAGGCCATCAAGCACTTATCTTCTGGAGGTTGTTTGGCCATGTTTCCTGGTGGCGACACCCACTTGCGCGGGATTGGGCGCCAGGCCCATGAATCCAATTGGTCGCCGCATGCAACTGATTTAGCTAAAAAAACTGGGGCGGTGGTGATTCCGATCCGTTTTGGTCTGCGAACAGCAAAACACCTTCCCTGGTTGGGTAGGATTCGTACCCGATTCATCCCGGATGGACCGTCCTTAGGGCGGGCAAAGCAGAATAAGGATAAAATTCAGTTGGCCGTAGGCTCACCGATTTCAAACAGTGTACTGAAGTCATTTTCAGAACGACAGCATTGCGCCGACTTTTTACGGCTTGCCACCCGCGTTTGTGGCGAACAATTTGGGTTGTTGCCCAAGAGGTTGGAGATTTTGAAGGGTGTTTTGAATCATAAATCCGCCACGGCGGGCCGTCAACAGGATGCCCCATTAGCTCCTGCAGTTGATCCTTTACTCATCGAGTCAGAATTGTCTGCTCTTCATTCGGGCGCGCTCATTCAGGCAGAGGGTGATTTTTTCATGTACCATGTTCGGGCCCCTGAAATCCCCAATACACTGATTGAGCTGGGTCGATTGCGTGAGTTCACCTTCCGCTGCATAGGGGAGGGAACAGGAAAATCACTCGATTTGGATGAATTCGACGATTTCTATTCCCATTTGTTGGTTTGGGATCGTGCGCAGCGGCGGTTGGTGGGCGCCTATCGGATGGGAAGAGCAGAGGCCCACCGTCGGCGGTACGTAGAGACCCTGTTCCAAATTTCAGGACCATTATTGCGCCGTTTGCACAGCGCTTTAGAGCTCGGCCGTTCGTTCATCACCCCAGATTATCAAGTGCACAGTGGGGTATTGAATTTGATGTGGAAGGGTATTGCTCAATTGGTTGCCCAAGACCCGTCTCGTCCTATACTCTTCGGTCCGGTGAGTATGTCTGCGCAATTTCATCCCGTATCGCAGGCACTCATCCTGCATTACCTCCGCCAGAATCACTTCGATGGGCGAAATGCGCGATCGGTTCGGGCGCCAGTCCCTCCAAAGCTGCCCAAAAAGCTGATGGGGGTTGATCTTGAAGGTATGGCCAAGGGAATTCGGTCGATCGACCACCTATCGGCCGTGGTGTCTGTTTTGGAAAAGGATGGCAGAGGCATCCCGCCACTGATTAAGCATTATGTGCGTTTGGGAGGTCGTTTTCTGGCTTTTGGGGTCGATGAGCACTTCGGGAATGCGGTAGATGGACTCCTGCTCCTGGATCTGCGCGAAACACCTTTTGCGCTGCTGAAGCGTTTCATGGGCGAATCGACCGCACGCAGATTTATCGATCATCAGGGATAGATGATGCGCATTAAAATTCGATGAAAACAGACATTATTCGTAATTTTTGTTTATTTTTAAACCAAAAACGCGCTTTTGTTTTTAGCCGCACCATCATGCATCCTTGTTCATGTACCGCAAGAAGTTAGTTTATCCGTCATTGTCTAAATGGCTGTTGTTGTGTCTGCTCATTCCATTGGGTTCGGCCTGCACCCGTGAGCGACTTAAAGTGGAACCCGACAACAACGCGCCTTGGTATGCTGATGTACCAACCATTTTGGTGGAAAATTATGTGAATCGTGTGTTCATTGATTTGCTGGGTCGCGAACCTGTCGATTCGGAAATGACCGTACACGTTCAGTATTTGCGGTCGGGTGATCTCAGCAAGGCCCGCAGGACAGATTGGATCCAGATGCTGCAAACCGATACGGTGCCGGCCGCAGGCGATTCTTCGTACCAATCGGTCTACTACCGTCGCTTCTATGAAATGACCAAAGTGCGCTTGCTGGAGGGGGTGAGTGACTCCTATCTATTGGGGCAAATAGGAATTTTGAGTTTCGGAATCCAGGTCGACTCACT
>VGGT01000129.1 GCA_016868485.1 Bacteroidota bacterium | reverse complement strand
CGAAAGTCGCTAGACAGACCATCAAGCTGAGCCCGACCATTAACGGCCATCGGGCGATTTTTTCAAAAAAATTGGGTGCCGAAGCACCCAATGTTGAAACAGGAAATTTCATGTTCATGCCTGTGTATATTGGGATGGGCTGCCAAAATACGCAAAATCCCCACAGTTGAACGGGTGCATCAATGTTCTTCTATGTGAAGCTCTTTAATGACTTCCACCGCTTGGTTACCCGATTTGTCGGTCGCCTCGAAAATGATGTGGTATTCGCCTGTGTCGATGGAGGCAGGGATTACGATGATTTCGTTGATCGGCGCATTCGTTCCACTCAAGGGATACACTTTAACCCATTCCCAGGTCGAGCTGGGTGATAAAAGGCGGTGACTGTGGCCATCGGCTGAGTGAATTTCAATTCGGGCGTTGAGCAGTTCTTTGTTGTCTGAAAACGATGCACTGAGTTCCAAGCTATCACCAGGGTGGGCATCTGCATGATCGGATGCCGGTTTGAGAACGGTGATTAAGGGTTTTTCTTGGTCGGCATCTTCTTTACCGCACGAAAAAAGCAGCACGGAAGAGAACACCACAGCCAGGGCGGTGCGCAGGGGAAAGAGAGAAATAGATGGGATCATAGATGGTTTGGGTTTATAATGCAACAAAGTTGCACAAATTTTTACCTTGTGCAACCCTGTTGCAAAAATTAATCCCTTCATTTACTTCACTTCCTCGAAATCGACATCCGTTACTTGTTCGGAGTCTTTGGCACCTGCAGATCCCCCGTTGGCTGATTGACTGCCTGCCCCTGCATCGGCAGCTCCCGCTTCCTGGGTTGCTTTGTACATTTCGGCTGAGGCTGCTTCCCATGCTTTATTGAGGCGCTCTGTGGCCGCATCAATTTCCGCAAGTTGGCGCGCTCCGTGGGCCGATTTGAGTTCATCGAGCGCCGAACGAATCTCCGACTTCTTTTCATCGGGAAGCTTATCGCCATACTCGCTCAATTGCTTTTCTGAAGAGAAAATGAGGTTGTCGGCTGCATTGAGCTTCTCGGCCTCGTCGCGGAATTGCTTGTCGCGCTCCGAGTTCGCTTGGGCCTCTTGCTTCATTTTTTCGATGTCCTCTTTGCTGAGACCAGAAGAAGCTTCGATGCGAATCTTTTGCTCTTTACCCGTTGTCTTGTCTTTGGCTGATACGTTCAAGATTCCGTTGGCATCGATATCGAACGTTACTTCAATTTGGGGTACACCGCGCGGGGCCGATGGAATGCCATCCAGGTGGAAACGTCCGATGGTCTTGTTGTCGGTCGCCATAGCGCGTTCGCCTTGCAAAACGTGGATTTCAACCGAGGGCTGGTTATCGGCCGCTGTGCTAAACACCTGGCTTTTTTTCGCTGGAATGGTTGAATTGGCCTCGATTAAGCGCGTCATAACGTTTCCCATCGTCTCAATACCGAGCGATAGGGGGGTAACATCGAGCAACAACACACCTTCGACGTGTCCGCTCAATACGCCTCCCTGAATGGCCGCGCCGATGGCCACGACTTCATCGGGGTTCACGCCTTTAGACGGCTTGCGGCCAAAGAACTGCTCCACCACTTCCTGAATTTTAGGGATGCGCGTCGACCCACCCACCAAAATGACTTCATCGATCTGGCCCACCGGAAAACCGGAGTCCTTCACGGCTTGTCGGCACGGTTCCATGGTGCGCTGGATTAAATTTTCCGCAAGTTGTTCGAATTTAGCGCGCGTTAATTTTTTAACCAAGTGACGGGGAACATTATCGACCACCGTAATGTAGGGTAAATTGATTTCAGCCTCAGTGGAACTCGATAATTCAATTTTGGCTTTTTCTGCCGCTTCTTTCAAGCGCTGCAAGGCCATAGGGTCTTTGGTGAGGTCAACCCCTTCGTCGCTGCGGAACTCGTTGGCCAGCCATTGAATAATGACCTGATCGAAATCGTCGCCCCCGAGGTGGGTGTCGCCATTGGTGCTTTTCACTTCAAATACGCCATCACCCAATTCGAGGATAGAAATATCGAAGGTGCCGCCACCCAAGTCGAAAACTGCGATTTTTACATCGCTGTTCTTTTTATCGAGGCCATAAGCCAATGCTGCTGCTGTGGGCTCGTTCACAATGCGCTCCACTTTCAAGCCTGCGATTTCACCGGCTTCTTTGGTGGCCTGCCGCTGGGCGTCGTTGAAGTAGGCGGGAACGGTAATCACCGCCGCATCGACTTCATGGCCCAAATAATCTTCCGCTGTTTTCTTCATTTTCTGCAGGGTCATGGCCGAGATCTCCTGTGCGGTGTACAGTTTTTCGTCGATTTGAACACGTGGGGTGTCATTATCGCCCCGTGACACTTCATACGCTACATATTTAAGCTCTTCCTTCACCTCAGAGTGCTTGCGGCCCATGAAGCGCTTGATCGAAGCGATGGTCTTGGTGGGATTGGTGATGGCTTGCCTTTTGGCGGGGTCGCCCACTTTAATTTCTCCGTTCGGCATGAAGGCGACCACGGAGGGGGTGGTTCTGCGGCCTTCACTGTTCGGGATCACAACATATTCATTGCCTTCCATAACGGAAACGCAGGAGTTGGTGGTGCCCAGGTCGATGCCAATGATTTTTTTCATGATGAGAATTTATTTGGTTTTCGACCACTTGAACAATTGAAATGCCAAATCACTCAGGCACAGCTGTTCAGGCCAATGTGACGCGAAAGGCGAGGGATTGATGTCAGGCCGGCCGAAAAAAAATGCGCTTATCTGACAATATGGCAGAAAATAGAATGCGTAAGCCGCTGCAAATGGGGTAAGCCGCTGCAAATGGGGAAAGCTGCTGCAAATCCCTTAATGCCCTTTGCGCTGACCTATTAAGGCACGAAATTCAGTTGCGGGTATTTGATGCGCAGGCTGTCGGTACCATTACCGCCCAATGCCTTACGGAAAAAGTTGCTGCTGTAAGGATATCCGACCGAAGATTCAACTTCTTTACGGTTTGGAATGCTCCGGCGGAATGCATAGAGGCCTAAACCATTGTCGACATTGGTGTACGTGGGGCGAACATCCACCAGGCTTGAACTCGGCCGGTTAATTTGCAAGAAGTTGTTGAGGTATTGGTCGGCGAAGTCGAAAATAAACAGGGTTCCACGGAGTCGCCGATTTACGCTGTCAACCGCTGGGATGGAGGAGTTCATAAAGGCAAATAAGTTGCTTCCCCGCAGAAAGAGTGGGGTTACTACGGCAGGGTTGTCGACTTGTTGACCTGGATAGGCCACCCAGTCTACATGCTTCAAAGCCAAGCCAGGCGTGTCGCCGGGCGATACGGTGAAGCGGTTCCACTCATCATAGAACACCCTGAGGGTGAGATCAAAAGTCTTGGCATTGAGGGGAATGCGCGGCTTAACCTGTGAAGGGGCAGCGCTCCAGTTGATGCCGTTGTAGTTGGGGGGTAGAGGGGTATTGGGCGGAAGGGTAAAGCTGATCACGCCCTCGCTTCCGAATCCACCGATTGGGCCACCATAAATGGCGTTTACATCATAGGGCTCTCTGGGAGCCGTCACGACAACACCTCCAGGAGTCGTTATTTGGAGGGTATAGGTAAAACTCGAATCGAGAAATCCGGGCGAACGAAAACGATAGAGCAGCATATCGGGGTGTGCAAACAAACCAGGCTCCATCAAGGCCGTATCGACCGACTCACATAAATAGGTTTCTACCGTTTGGTTATTCCGCTGTTTGAGCACCCGAACGGTGAGGTTTTTATAGTAGATCGAGTCTTGAATGGAGGCAATCACGAAGGCGTCGCGCTCTTTATCCAAAAATGCCTTGTGGATCCTGATGTAGTGTTCTTGCTCGTCGGTGCGCAGCAAAGCCATCACAAAGGTGGTTTCCTTCCAATCGGCGGTTACGTCGATCTCTGTCGAACAGGAGGGCAGGAGTCTGAGTACGAACAGCAGGCAAAGAAATAAGACAAGCGGACGAAATGAGCGGGTAGGATTTGAAGGGGAGGGGGCCACAGGAAATGGGGTTGCTACGAAATGGAGTAAAGAAGCGAAATGATGTTTGGTTGTCGGCGAAAACGCAAAAATAGAAATATGCCGACCACTTCGGAGCGGGGCGATGGTAATTTGGAAAATAAAGTGGATTTTGCGTCAGATTTGGCGCGCTTGGTGCCTCTGATGATCTAGTTAACCCATCCTTATCCCTCTTTATGTCCGTTGCCTCCTCTGAGTTTCGAAAGGTTACCACCCACTCCCTGCGTGAGATGAAGGAGCGGGGCGAGAAAATCAGTATGCTCACGGCCTACGACTATTCTTTCGCGCGCATGCTCGATGCGGCCGGTATCGATGTGCTGCTCGTGGGCGATTCAGCATCGAATGTGATGGCCGGGCACCAAACAACCCTGCCCATCACCCTAGATCAGATGATCTACCATGCCGGATCGGTCGTTCGGGGTGTTGAACGGGCACTCATTGTGGTGGATCTGCCTTTTGGTTCCTATCAGGGAAATTCGAAAGAGGCCCTGCAGAGCACCATCCGAATCATGAAGGAGTCGGGGGCACACGCCGTGAAGCTCGAAGGTGGATCTGAGGTGTTGGAATCGATCGAACGCATCCTCACAGCCGGTGTTCCGGTGATGGGTCACCTGGGCCTCACCCCACAGTCGATCTATAAATTCGGCACCTATACCGTGCGGGCGAGGGAGGAGGAAGAAGCGGAGCGTCTCAAACGGGATGCCCATGCCCTCCAAGATGCAGGCTGCTTTGCCCTCGTACTCGAAAAAATCCCCGCGCCTCTGGCACGCGAGGTCGCCACCTCCTTAGCGATTCCGGTCATCGGTATTGGTGCCGGTAGTGGCGTGGACGGACAAGTTTTGGTGGTGCACGATATGTTGGGCATTACCCATGAGTTTCACCCTCGGTTTTTAAGGCGCTACCTGAACCTTTATGAGGAAATTGGCGGTGCCGTACGCCATTACGTCTCGGATGTTAAATCGGGTGAATTTCCAGGGCCAGGTGAACAATACAACACTTAATCGATGCGCTACGATAATCCCAGTACACCATTGGTACTCTATGAAGACAACCACCTGATCGCGGTGGGTAAGCCCGCGGGTATGCTCACGCAGGGCGATGACAGCGGCGACCCTGCACTAACGGATTGGGTGGGTGCCTATTTGGCCCATAAATACAACAAGCCGGGTGATGCATTCGTTGGGCTGATCCACCGAATCGATAGGCCTGTATCCGGGCTTGTGCTCCTGGCGCGCACGAGCAAGGCATTGGAACGCATGAACAAGCAGTTCCACGATCGACTGGTGCAGAAAAAGTACCTGGCGGTGGTGACCGACAAGCCTCGGCCAGAGGAAGGCCTATTGGTACACTACCTCAAAAAAAATACCGAAAGGAATGTGGTGAGGGCCTATGAGAAGGAAGTGCGCGACAGCAAGCGGGCGGAGTTATTCTACCGTGTGGTGCAGTATGGCAGCAGCCGAAGTGTAGTAGAGGTCTTGCCCAAAACGGGCAGGCCCCACCAAATTCGGGTGCAATTGTCTGCACTCGGTCACCCCATATTGGGTGATGTCAAATATGGCGCACCGAATCCCCTGCCTGGCCACCGAATCGCCCTCCACAGTTGGCGCCTTTCGTTCGAACACCCCGTAACCCTGCAGCCGCTTGCGCTGGAATGCCCGGTCCCGGAAGACGATACACTCGACTGGGGGATGTAAAAACAGGTTGAGTTGGATTCCCGAAACGAAAACGGAAAGCCAAATCAAAGGAAATGATGCACTTCTTCGACCTGATGGGGGTCGATGTGCATGCCAAACAGCGTTGCCTTCGCCCAAAAACCCGCAGCCTTGTCGGTCGTGAGGAAGCGCATGCTTCCGTTGGTGGTGCAGCGCGACTGAATCTCGGGATGCCGGTCGAGGTAGTTCTTCAACTTTTCGGCAATCAAGGGGCCTTGCTCG
>VGGT01000128.1 GCA_016868485.1 Bacteroidota bacterium | reverse complement strand
TGAAACAATCGATAGACTGGAGGGCCGATCGCAGCGGAGTAGGCAAATGCATCCAAGCATCGCCCAATGAATGCAGGCCTTCAAAAGTGACATCACGTGCAATCCAATGGGCGGGCGAAGTGGGATAAGAAAACGGTGCCAACACAAAACCAGGTTCCGTCTGTTTGTTCCAGATAACAGGCGCAGGATTTTGAGGAATCGACCAGCGTAAATTTTGGGAGCCAGGCAAACGATAACCCACCAGGGTCCATCCCATGCTGAAGGCAGCGTCGAAGAGGTGGTGCACGGAGTACGCCCCCGCCTGAAAACCCATCCGATCAACCAGGTTTTGGGATGATCGCAGCGGTAAACCGACAAATGCAGTTCATTTGCCCCTGTTCATCGAAAAGTCTGATGTCCCACACATGGGTTTGCTTACCATGGTGAACCAATTGCGCTTTGCACAATATATTGCCTTGATGAACCGAACGTACATGGTTGGCATTGATCTCGAGGCCGACAGCCACATAGCCTTCGGGCGCCAAAACATTAGATCCTATACTGCCTAAGGTTTCGGCAAGGGCTACGGAGGCCCCACCGTGCAGGATTCCGAAGGGTTGCTTGGTGCGTTCATCAACGGGCATGCTCCCCTCAACATAACCCTCCTCAATTTTAATGAGTCGCATACCCAGTCGACTGCTGAGGCCCTGACGATCATCTTGGTTGTAGCGCTGCATCCATTCCGCAATCCGCTCTGCTGTATGTTCCATGGCTGCTGTAGTGATTGGGACAACGAAAAAAACTGATCCCATGAATCTTAGTGGGTGATGGCGGATTCGAACCGTCGACCCCTACCCTGTCAAGGTAGTGCTCTGAACCAACTGAGCTAAACACCCAAAAATGCAAAAATACGGAAAAAGAGTGATTGATAGGCGCGTAAATGACCGCAACATGAACCCGCTATCGCTCCCTATTGCGGGCTAAACGAAGCATTCACGTCACCCGTTGCAACCGATTGCAAGTTCACGGTCGTGGTTTGTCCGGCCACCGCCGTCACAGTCTGGGGTGATGAAAAAACCCAAGCCCCTCGTGCGAAACTACTTTGGAGCATAGAAGCAAAGCGTTGAATCTGCAAAGCATCCGTGCCATTCGTTTGGCCGCTGCTGTTCACATCACTGGCCAACAAAGGCAAGCCCGATAAGACAGCCAATTGGGTAGAATGCCTCGATGCCAACAGCGCATCGCTCGCATTGATGCTGGAAGGTGTGGGCATTCCCGAGGCAGAAGATGCCTCTACCGTGTACGTACCTGGCGGCAGGTTAAAGGAAAACTGTCCCTGTGTATTGGTGAGCGTACTGTCAACCCGTGTATTCCCCTGAAGAACCCGCACACGAACCCCACGAACAGGCGACTGCGCTGTGTTTATGTAGCGAACCGTTCCGCTCAGGATCGCATTCGGTGCGGTGAGGCCACTCACCCCACTCACAATCAGACTAAAGGCCTGCGCTGATGCAATATTGCCCTTATGGGTTACCCGAACCGTATACATGCCTGCCTGGGGCAAACCGTCGATGAGCACTTGCTCCACATTGTCGCGGATGTTGTCGGAACGGGTCGCAGGCGATTGGGGCGACTGTAGGTTGAGGACCCACGGAAGAAAAGAGGCATTGTCAGACGAGCGAATGATGCGCACATCCAGATCGCGCACCAAACGGGGCGATGATTGGTTCAATACCGCTGTATTGGGCGTTCCGGCGGGATCGGTCCAACATAATGTAGCCTTCAACGGCAGGGAGCCATCGTTGTAGAACGAAAAGTTATAGGTGCCTCCATTGGATAGAGATGGCTGAAGGATACGGTGGGATGCGTTAGCGCCCGATATTACCTCAGCGGCCCGAGCCGTGTTCATGAGTCCCCATCCGAATGTGTAATCCGGGCCTGCACTCGGGCCGGCCTCATCGGCCGTGTGGATGATCAAGCCCTTCAACGTGGCCGAACGCATCACCTGATTGGCATTGAGTGCCTTATGGTGTTGCTGGAGAAGAACAGCAGAGCCCGAGACCATCGGCGATGCCATGCTGGTTCCGTTGTACGTGTCATAGCTCGTATTGGAGGCAGCGGTTGATGAATACACCCCCACACCTTTGGCCACCACATCGGGTTTGATCCGCCCGTCGTCGGTAGGTCCCCAGCTGTGAAAGCTACTGCCTACAACCTGAGTCGCAGAAGTATAGCCTGTTGAAATGCCTTCAACCGCCCCAACACTCAATACATTTTTAGAAACGGCTGCGTGCGACAAGCAGTCATAACCTGTACTTCCACCCCCTTTTTGACGCGTAGTCGTGCTGCTGGTCCAACTGCCTGTCCACTCATAATGGGTGGTTCCTGGCGCAGGCCCATATCCTCTAGAGTTACCGGCTGCCTTAACAATCAAATAATTAGGTGCATTAAAGGCTACCTGATCCCAATCAGCCGATTCTTCAGAATATCGACCAAAATTATAATCGATGGTATCGCCTGAGGCGCCATACCAATACCATGCATCGCTTCCGAAGTCACCAAAGTCCCCCCAGGCCCATCCCGTGATGAGACCATAGGAATGATTCGACACCAACAGTCCGGAAGCACCTTCTGTCGCCATTTCAGTAACATCGTCATTCCAATCGAAACTGCGTAGACCAGCCGAAGGAGCCATTCCCTTGGCGGTCGACTGCCCGGTGCCCGAACCAATCATCGTGCCGCCCACATGGGTGGCGTGGTTGCTGTTGGATGTGGTTCCGTCTATTACACTTACACGCCCACCAAATGCTTGGTGACCCGTTCGCACCGCCTTACTGTCCCAAATTCCCAAGGTCATTCCTTGGCCATCCAATTGCAAACCACTATTCCCTCCGGTCCAGATTCTGTTGGTTCCGATGGTCTGAGCCCCATTCAAGTTGTGGGTAATGCGGTATAAGGGGGGCAGAGCCCCGTTCATCTGCTTGAATTCCGCATAAGAAGCACCGGTCTGCACCTCTCTTTTTAATCGTAAGCCAGAGGGGATGCTTGTTTGTGCCCATACGGTATTCATCAACATGATCAAGGAGAAAATAATGCTGTGTTTCATGGCGTTTGTATGGATTGATGTGCGTATAATGTCTATAGACGAATGAACTGATGCAGCATTTCAACTAAGGCCCGGCTAAGGCGCGGCTGGAGTATAACTTCGGTTTACATCCCCTGCTGCCTGGGCAGAAATATTACGGAGCAAGGAATTGCCCGCAATGAGGTTTATGGGTGCTGGCAGGGTCCATACCCAATTACCGATGCTGAAACTGGCATTGACCCCCGAAAAGCGGCGTGAAATCTGCAAGGCATCTGTGGAATTGATGACGCCCGATCCATTGACATCGGCTGCACTCAAGGATAAACCCGAAAGACTGTCGAGTGTCGCAAAGTGGCGGGATACCTGAAGCGCATCTGTTGCATTCACCCCGCCCCAAACAGCGGTGGTGGTAGCCGTGAAGGTGGTAAACCCTGGCGGGATGCCTGCTAGGGTGTATTGACCGTTGCTGCCGACTGTTGCCTGGGCTACAATCTCTTGATCCTGCCAAGCCGTAACCACCGTACCCGTCATCGGCGTTTGCGCAGTGTTGTTGTAATTAACCTGACCAGAAACCGTAGCCGACCCCACGCAACTGCAGGCCAATCGCGCCGGGATCGAAGCTGAGGAGGGCGGCGCCATATATGTGGCCTTCACCCAACACTTTTGTCCGGGCTGCTGAGCGGTGGCATTGCGAATCCGGATGTTGTACCAACCATCAGCTGCGGGCACATGGTTCACCACCACAGTTCCACTGCCCGTGAGTGAGTCAACAATTTGGCATTGACCGTCGAGCAGCATCAGTTTCATGGCAAATTGAGGGGATCCCGCATATAATTCAAGCGTTATGGTATCTCCTGCTTTGGCAAAAATTCGGCCCACTGATCTACAGAACAGGCTATTATCGGGCGTACGACCACCCTGTTGCAAACTTTGCACATGGCTATCGCCTAAATCATTGTCCATTTCCCATTCTTGGGAGACGCGACGCGCATTGCGGACGTAGTTGGTGGTGATTCCGGCTGGAGCCCAAACACCATAACCTTTGCGGCCCGATGGAGCAGTTCCGTTGCAAGGCGGAATGGTGATGTCTGCCTTACCTCCGCCATACACCGTGCGTGTTGTTGTAACTGCACCCGAATAATCGGCCAGCACAGTGCCATCGGGCCAATTCGTCTGCACCGCGGTGAGGTTCTGCCAGGAACTCCACTGATCGTTGACGGCAATCAGCGCTTTCCCGCTTCGCTCGATCACTAAGGCGTCGGCAGCCTGCCAGCGAACATTATAGGCCCCTTCCTTAAACCGCAAATTTTGATGGCACCAAATGAGGTTGGCGATATCGCTGCGCACGGGAAGAGTTGAAGCCACCTTAGGGTTGTGGTTGTATCGATTGCTGTTGTACCCAATGTCGAATAAGTCTTCGAAAAATACCTGTGGACTCCCGTCAACGGCCAAGATGATGGCATATACTACGGACAATCGGCCGTCATTGGGCTCAATATGTGTGCCCAGCTGCTGGCCGGTGTTCCAGCCGGTGTAGTTGCCTGAACCATTCAACTGAGGGCGAAAAGTGTCGTGGTTGTTCACAAACGGCACCGTTCTCTGCCGGTTACTCTGTTGATAACCGGGCACAGTTCCCAAATTAAAGCCGCCTCCCCCTTGCACAATGCCGGTGAGCGCATTGCGGAGTGCAAAATCGAAGGTACCCGCACGATTTTGTACGGCATTCGCCCAAGCATCGAGTTCAGAGGCCCCACCTACCCATTCGCCCACGGCATACATACTGTTGGTGCCGCTGGCCCAGCCCGCATTGTTTTGTAGGTTCCAAAGGACATCCTCAGAAACTGCCGAGGAAAAATGCTTCACCGCATCGAGACGAACACCATCCCATCCCATCTGTTTTTTGTACCAGATCATCCAATTACGTATTTCATTGCGCATGTATGAGGTCGTCTGTGTTGGGTTGAAGGTGGCATTGCTGCTCTGACCGAAGCCATTCGACTCAAAGCTGATGTCTGGGCCCCAATAAGGTGAGTTGATTTCATTGGTGCAGCAAACATTTCCTGCGTTGGGATAGAAATTTTGCCAATTTTTGGGGAAGCGTCCGTTTCGGTTCAGGTAATTGGCCGCGCTTTCATCGGTGGCCGGGCGGGTGAAACTCACGTAACGAAAATTCTTGTATCGGTTAGTTGCTCCATCGTCGAGTGCCGCCGGATCCTGCCCCCCGGCACCCGTATTGCTGCCCGCATTCACCACATGGTTAAGCACGATGTCCTGGATCACATCCAGTCCGTTGGCCTTCATCATGGCCACCATCCTCAGTACTTCATCCTTATCACCCATACGCGTTTTGAGAGCGCCTTTTTGGTATTTATCCCCCAGATCGTAATGATCGAAGGGGGAGTAGCCCACGGAATTGGTACCTGAGTTCTTTACCGTAATCGGCACCCATACCGCATCAATGCCCAATTCTTTTAAACGGGGCGACAAATCGGCGAGGTATGAAGACCACGCATTGGGGTACGAACTGTTCCAATAGTCCCACCAAAACCCCTGGAGCACCACTTGTCGGCTCGGTGGGTTCAGCGCTTGTCCGGTGGCTTGAGAACCCGCGAAAACGAAAGCAAGGGCAAATAACCCGGCGAATAACCCCAACCAATTGATGTGATGCTGTCGTTTCTTTTCACTCATTTTTGTAGAATACATGTGAACAAGATTTTGATACAAAAGTTTAGTTCAACCCCTTCAGCGCATGATTCAAAATACAAAAATAAAGAAAAGCGAGGCCATTCGATTTTTTTCTTCTATATTTGCACTCCCTTTCGGGCGCATAGCTCAGCTGGTTCAGAGCATCTGCCTTACAAGCAGAGGGTCCGCGGTTCGAACCCGTGTGCGCCCACGTGATAATCAAGGAGTTACCGAT
>VGGT01000127.1 GCA_016868485.1 Bacteroidota bacterium | reverse complement strand
ACTGAGGGTAGAACCCGAAGTGATGCCGGGCGAAAAAGAAATGGGCGCGACTGCTTGCGTTTGTCCGCGAACATTGCCCAAATAATTGAATTGGGCATCGTAGAGATCAAAATACTCGGTATAGTTGCGCACCCGATTTTGTGAAAGGCAAAGATTGGCGGTCCATGCCAATTTTGGGTGTATTTGGGTCGACCACGACATTTCCACCCCCAAACGATAGCTTTCGGGCACATTCACCCGCACATAAGCGCCCACATCATTGATTTGTCCGTTCAATACCAATTGATCGCGATACACCATATAATAGGATTGAAGGTCCCAGCGCGTATTTCGTCCCTTCCAGCTGATGCCCATCTCCCAGTCGGTGAGTTTTTCGGCGCCCGGACGACTTTCTGGGGTTGAAGCAGTTAGGTCGTCGCGAACGGGCTCTCGGTGACCCACGGCCACCGAAGCAAACCACCGAAGGCGTGGACTGGGTTGCCAGTTGACGCCCGCCTTGGGGTTGAAAAACCGAAACGGAGCCGTTTGGTTAACCGCCTGGTTCTGGTTGTTTAGTCCTTCAAATCGATAATCAACGGATCTGTATTGGAGGTCACCAAAAAGATGCCCATTCGATCGGAACGCCCATTCTGCACGGGTATATAGATGATATTCTGTCTTAAGGCCATCGTTTTCATAGTAGCGGCTGGGCAGAGGTTGGGCGGGAGACATTCGGGCCCAAACCACTTCACCAAAATGGGCACCTCTATACCCATACCAACCACCGCCCGATTGGATGTTCCACGGTCCATCTTTCCACTCCGTTTGTAATATTCCCCCATAAAAATGATTATCGAGCCAACGACGCCTGATCATATCGGTGCTCAACAGGGTATCGCCGCCCACAACACTGGGCATCAACCCGTAGCGTTCGTAGGTTTCATCGACGCGATATTGTTCGTAGTAGCCCTTTCCCCGGGTGTAGAAAGCGGTGCCTTTGAGGGCCCAGTGGGGTCGTGCCTGCCATTCATATATACCTTGATAGTGATCTTGACGGTAGTTGTCGACCTCATCGGGGTGGTAGGTTGGGTTGCCTTGTGCATCAACATAGGCCCCTGCCGGATTATAGGTCCGTCGTGCCGCCAAGGAATCCTGCGGCACCCCATACCAAGCCTGATTGGTGCGTTCTTGTCCTTGAATCGCATTCAAATCAAGCCGGCTGCGCTGCCCCTTGCGCCGCGCGCCAACGGCCAAACTGCTCAATTCCGCACCCGATCGCTCAATGTAACCATCGCTCCGGATTCTGCTCAGGCGTCCGCCGAACTGCCAGCCCCCGTCGAGGGCTCCGCTGCTCATGGCAATCGACTGCCGGAGCGTGCCAAACGACCCCCCACTCAGATTCATCCGCACCCCTGCCGTATCGCTTGAAAGTTGTGTGTTGATGTGAACGCTGCCCCCAAAGGCTCCGGTACCGCTTGTACTGGTGCCAACGCCCCTTTGGATCTGAATTTCGTTGACCGAACCCGCCAAATCGGGCATGTTCACCCAGAAAACCCCTTGAGATTCTGCATCATTCACCGGTACGCCGTTGAGGGTAACGTTGATTCGGGTGCCATCAGAACCCCTGATGCGCATTCCCGTATAACCCACACCCGCACCTGCGTCGGAATGCGACACCAGCCCGATCGATTGCTGCAACAAGATGGGCAAATCTTGCCCCAGATTTCCGGGCTGCAGGTCTTTGGCCGTGATGCGGGTGAAGGCGATGGGTGTGCGCTCTTGGGCTGGGAAGGGCATCACCGATACTTCCATGAGCTCCTGAATGCGGGGAGCCATATAGAAAACAAGCGGGGTTGAAGCCGCTTCGTCTAAGGTGATGATGGTGTCGATGGGCTGATAGGCGAGGTGACTGATGCGCAGATGCATGCGAAGGCCAAGACCGGGGTTCGATAGGGTGAATTGGCCCAAACTGTCGGTGAGAACAAACGCCTGGCGGGGTTCGTGTACCACCGTTGCCGCGGCAATGGGTTTTCCTTGCTGCTGGTCGATGAGTTTTCCGGTAACAGGGTTTTTAGCGTGCAAAACGGTCATGCAGCTGCATAAAAAGACCGCTAAAAGGGGTAGGCTGGGGATTGGAATGAATAGAATGCGCACGGCCATGGGGCATTTGTGGGTTGAACAAATGCTTGGCAGGGGCCGACAAGCAACAATGGATAACATCTTCCCTTCGCAGGCATGACCCTGATCAGGTTCAATGGGTATAATCTCAGCCCCGAAGGGCACCCCTAAGACACGGCAAATATAAGGCCGGGGAGCCTTCTTATGTGTAACTTTGCACTCTATTAAATAGGTGAATCTTATGGCGGGTTTTCTGCAGCAAATCATTACCGCGTTGTTTGGTAAGAAATCGGATCGGGATGTTAAGGACTTGCTGCCGCGGGTGGCTGAAATTAACCGTTGGTTTGAGGAGTATAAGCAACTCGATCACGACGCACTGAGGGCCAAAACGATCGAGTTTCGTTCGAGGATCAAAGAGGCGCTCAAGGACATGGAGGAGGAAATTGAGCAACTTCGGACTGAGGCGGATGCCTTTCCTCCCGAACAGACCGCAGAGAAAACCCAGGCCTATGAGCAATTGGATGCGCTTGTGAAGTCGCGCGATAAGCAGCTCGAGGAGGTCTTGAATGATTTGTTGCCCGAGGCATTTGCTGTGGTGAAGGAAACAGCCCGTCGCTTTACAGCGCATGAAGAGATCCACGTTCAGGCCACCGAGTTGGACCGTGACTTAGCGGTTTCGAAAGATTTTGTGCGGATTGAGGGCGATAAGGCGGTTTACCGCAACCGATGGAGTGCTGCGGGCAATGAGGTGGTGTGGAATATGGTGCACTATGATGTGCAGTTGATTGGGGGCATGGTGCTGCATTCAGGAAAAATTTCCGAGATGGCCACTGGTGAAGGCAAAACCCTGGTTTCAACGCTGCCTGCCTATTTAAATGCGCTGTCGGGGATGGGCTTGCACATCGTAACGGTCAATGATTACTTGGCACGGCGTGATGCGGCTTGGAACGGACCGCTCTTTCAGTTTCATGGCATCACCGTAGATTGCATCGATTTGCATACCCCCAATTCGGCTGAACGAAAAAAGGCGTATCGGGCCGATATCACCTACGGAACCAACAATGAGTTTGGTTTCGACTACCTGCGCGATAATATGGTGCGGTTTGCCGATGAGCTTGTTCAGCGTAAGCACCATTTTGCTATGGTGGATGAGGTGGATTCTGTGCTCATCGACGATGCCCGTACCCCGCTTATTATTTCTGGTCCGACCCCGCGCGGAGAGATCCATGAGTTTCAGGAACTGAAGCCCCGGATCGAACGGCTCGTCGACGCCCAAAAGCGTTTCGTGAACACAGCCCTCAGCGATGCCCGCAGGTTGTTGTCGGCGGGTCAAACCGATGAAGGGGGATTGGCTTTGTTCCGTGCCTACCGCGGGTTGCCGAAGAATAAGGCGTTGATCAAGTTTTTGAGTGAACAGGGCATAAGGGCACAGCTGCAAAAGACGGAGGCTTTTTATATGCAGGACCAGCAAAAGGAAATGCACAAGGCCGATGAGCCCCTGTTTTTTACGATCGACGAGAAGAACAATACCATCGAGCTCACCGAAAAGGGCATCGAACTGATTACCGCGAGTGGAGAAGATCCTCAGTTTTTCATCATGCCTGATGTGGGCAGTGAAGTGGCGGAGATCGAAAAGTCTGCGTTGGATGCCCGAGAAAAAGCCGAGCAAAAATCGCGCTTACTGTCCGATTTTCAGGTAAAATCGGAGCGAATTCACACGCTCAATCAGCTTTTGAAGGCCTATTGTCTGTTTGAACGCGATGTAGAGTATATAGTCGACCAAAACAAAGTGAAGATCGTGGATGAGCAAACGGGGCGTGTGCTCGATGGTCGTCGCTATTCGGATGGTTTGCATCAGGCGATTGAAGCGAAGGAAAATGTTCGCGTGGAAGCGGCCACTCAAACTTTTGCGACCATCACCTTGCAAAACTATTTCCGGATGTATCATAAACTGGCGGGTATGACGGGTACAGCGGAAACGGAGGCGGGTGAGTTGTGGGAGATTTATAAGCTGGATGTGGTGGTGATTCCCACGAATCGCCCAATCATCCGGCGCGATGAAGAGGATCGGGTCTATAAAACAGTTCGGGAAAAGTATCAGGCCATCATTACTCAAGTGGAGGAATTGGTGGCAGCCGGACGCCCTGTGCTGGTGGGTACCACCTCCGTGGAGATTTCTGAATTGCTGAGCCGAATGCTGAGCATGCGCAAAATCAAACACAACGTACTCAATGCCAAGCAGCACCAGCGAGAAGCCGAAATCGTGGCGGAGGCGGGATTGGCGGGAAATGTGACCATTGCCACCAACATGGCGGGACGGGGTACCGACATCAAGCTGGGTCCAGGCGTTCGGGAGGCGGGTGGATTGGCCATCGTGGGCACCGAGCGTCATGAATCGAGACGGGTCGACCGGCAGTTGCGGGGGCGTGCAGGCCGGCAAGGCGATCCTGGGAGTTCGCAGTTTTTTGTTTCGCTTGAGGATAACCTGATGCGCTTGTTCGGGTCCGACCGGATTTCAAAAATCATGGACCGATTTGGGTATCAGGAAGGAGAGGTTATTCAACACGCCATGATTACCCGCTCCATCGAACGGGCCCAGAAAAAGGTAGAGGAAAATAATTTCGGCATTCGCAAGCGCTTGCTCGAATACGATGATGTCATGAACGCGCAAAGGGAGGTGATTTACAAGAAAAGGCGGCATGCCTTATACGGCGAACGGATTGGCATGGATGTGCGCCATATGATGGAAGATGTTGCCGGAGAATTGGCGAGCCGTTTCATCAAATCGGCCGATTTTGAGTCCTTGTACCTCGATACCATGCGTGTTTTTAAGCAGGAACCTCCATTCAGCAGCACTGATTTTGTCCGTATGAAGGAGGATGAGGCGGTTGCGCGCATGGCCGAGGGTGTTCTGACGCATTATGATGAACGAAACCGCAAGCTCAAGGAGATCGCTATGCCCGTTTTGGAGTCGGTACACCGCGAACAAGGGGAGCGCGTCGAGTACATCGGCGTTCCCATACAGATGGGCAATCGTGGGGTTCAAATTGGTGTTCATTTAAAGCGGGCGATGGGCAACCACGGACAGGAGATCATTACGGAGCTGGAGAAATCAGTCGTTCTTCAGCTCATCGATGAGATTTGGAAGAACCATCTCCGCGATATGGACGAGCTCAAGCAGTCTGTGCAAAATGCAGTATATGAACAAAAGGATCCCTTGGTCATTTATAAGATGGAATCGTTCAATTTGTTTGAGACCATGCTGAGTGAACTCAATTCGGAGGCGGTTGGTTTGTTGTTCCAGGCCGGTATTCCGGTTCAGGATGCAGAGCAAATTCAAGAGCACCGACCAGCTTCACGACCTGCTCGGCCGGCTCTTCAGGCGAGTCATCCCTCCTACACCAGTACATCAACCGCTACCGCATCTTCAACAGCGAGCACTTCATCGACTTCGAGGGCCGGACAAGCTGGTGCACAAGCCCATCTGCCCGAGGAACCACGTGTGCAGTCGCCCATCATCGCGGGCCCGAAAGTGGGCAGAAATGATCAATGCCCCTGTGGCAGTGGCAAAAAATTTAAGCACTGCTGCGGTCGTGAGGAGTAGGCACAGAATGAGCATTGTGGAGATTTCTGATCTAACGCTTTATATGACGAAATTCTACCCCAGTGATTTAAAAACACAAGATACAAAACAAAAAACACAAGACATTAAACAAAAAACACAAGATATGGATCAAAAAACACCGCATAGACGGGCCATAATGGGGCTGGTTTTTTTGTTTCTCTTGCTGGGCACGGCACCGGCCGAAGCACAGCTGTTTCGTAAGATTTTCGGGAAATCGGGTGGACGTGACCGAAACAAAGAGCTGAAGGAGGAGCCCGTTGCACCACCGGTGCCCCCCCCTGTAGTGGAGGAACCTGCACCCGCAC
>VGGT01000126.1 GCA_016868485.1 Bacteroidota bacterium | reverse complement strand
TTGAAAACGAGCTCGGGTGATGGCCACATACAACAAACGCATATTCTCTTCCTTGACCTGCTTGCGGGCCAAATCAGCGGGGGCTTCCCCCCCTATAATGAGCTTACTAAACGCTTTTTTCTCACTAATGTAATCGACCGTACCCAATGCCGAATCTCCTCCCTCTGACCCATCTACTCCAGCAGCGGCGTCACTACGCTCATATTCTGAATGGCCTGTCGCGTCGTGATCACTCAACCGATTCGACTGCCGAAATCGTGCGGTCTTGTGCTTATCGGTCGATTCCAAATCCAAATAGGGCGCAATCACCAAGTCATATTCCAAGCCCTTGCAGCTGTGCATGGTCACAATTTTGACCGCTGATTCATCGCTCTCAATGCGCTGCAGGTGCTCGTTTTCCTCGGAACGTTCCCCTTCCATGCCCCGCTTCATCCAAAACAACAGTTCCTCAGGCGACAGTTTCTTATCCGTTTCGGCTTCATGCAAAACCTCCATCAACTGAAACACATTGGCCACCGAACGCTCCGAATGGGCGAGATCCCCTTTCAAATAAGCGGAAACCAGGCCACTGCGCGACACAAACTGATGCAAACAGGCGTAAACGCCCCGCTCCTTCCACAGCGACTGGTAGTTCCGGAATTCATCGAGCAACTCATCGAAGGCCAAATGCTCCAAATCCGACCAAAAATGCCCACCCGGAGTGGTGAGGAGGGCGCGACGAATGTCGCCGGGCGTCATTCTCCAAACACCGAGCAGAACATAATAGACCTCTAAGGCTTCGGCTGATTCCAAAATGCGGGCATCGCCAACCACCACCGATGGGATGGACCTGCGTGCCAGCCGCTCCTTGATTCTGCGGCCCTCCCGATTGGTGCGCACCAAGATTCCGATTTGGCCCGCCTCTACCCGCTTGTGTTCATGGGTTCCAAACCACGAATAACCCTCGTCGGTGCGGAGCGGTCTGCGCAACAACTCCGCTACCAAGGCCACCGTGCGTTGCAGGATGTCTGGCGCGTCCTTACACCACAAAATCCGAATCGGGTCAACCTCATTTCCGCCGTGGCGCAATCCACCGGTCCATTTGGGCGTGTCGGGGGCTTGCACGGGTTGGTATGTCAACTTTTCATGCTGAAACAAATTGAACGCAACTCCTTCCCCTGCCGGCTGGAAGTACTCATTCATAGCCGCAACATAGCGCAGGGTCGACCTGTAGTTCTTCGGCATGAACCATTTGCTCTTGGCACTATCCGATGCACGGAAATAAATATTGAGGTCTGCTCTTCTAAAACCGTAGATCGACTGCTTGGGATCCCCGATATAGAACACAACATGGCCTGTTGCATCCCGGCCAAAGACATTGGAAAAAATATCAAACTGCCAGGGGTCGGTATCCTGAAACTCATCGATAAATACGGCGCTGAAACGCGCGCGCAGCAAATCGGTGAGGATGCCGTGTTCCTGATTTTTCTCCGCGCAAATAACATCACGCATGCCCTTGATCATATCATCGAAGGTCACCAAGCCGTCTTGTTGTTTGCGCCTTTCCAGTTCTTCAGCAATCTGCTTGTGCAAAAAATGCGCCAGGATGTTCACCGAAACAGCCACCAGCGACCCTACAAATTCAGCCTTGGCTGTCTTGGTATGGGTTGGTATCTCCACCGATTGAATCCGAAACCATTCGATCCAATCGTTGATCGATTCGACCGGGGGAAACAAACCGCCTTCCACCAGGATCTTTTGCCCGTTCAATCCGCCCTTCACCAAATCACGGACCCGCTGCATGCTGAAACCCTCATCAAACAGAAACTTCAACACATCGGCCGGTAAAGTGGTGATGTGCAGACGCCACGCATGATAGAAGGCGTCGTCGACCAGCATGTTCCACGCATCGGGTTCCACGGTTTTGGCCCGAAACACCTGCTTCGATTCAAAAGCGTATTCGGCCAACATGCGGGCGCAAAAACCATGAATGGTGAAAACACTGGCCTTATCGAAATCCAGCTCCGCCGCCTCCACGAGCTTCAATGCACGCGCAACATCGCCACTGCTCTGCCGCAAAGCATCATCTACGACCCTGATCACCCCCAAATCCACATCATGAGCATGATGGCGGAGCCGACGAGCGGCCTCACGCAGAAAACCCCGCAAACGCACCTTCATTTCAGCAGCCGCATCGATGGTGAAGGTCACCATCAGAATCTGGTCGATGGTCATTTGTCGCTCCAGGATCATCCGCAGGGCGAGCAAAGCCACCGAATGGGTTTTGCCCGTACCCGCACTGGCTTCGATCAGGTTTGTGCCTTCCAAGGGCACCTTAAACACATCAAACTCCTTGTATTTCTCATTCATCATAACATTATTTCTTTGTTTTTTAATCCAATTGGGGGGCTGGTTTACTTGGGTGCTTTGGTTTACTTGGATGCCTTGGGTGCCTTAGATGACTTGGTTTACTTGGGTGCTTTGGTTTACTTGGATGCCTTGGATGCCTTGGGTGCCTTAGATGACTTGGTTTACTTGGTTGCCTTGGGTGTCTTAGATGACTTGGTTTACTTGGGTGCCTTGGGTGTCTTCGATCACTTGGATTTCTTAGACACCTTGGGTGGATGTTCCAATTCCCATCGACGGAAAAACTCGGTCGACAATTCCTCGATGAGCCGCTGCATGTCCGCAACACCCTCCTTGGTAAATAAAACCGCCGCACCATTTGGCCTTTCCACGATGGCTTGCCAATAGGCATCATCGGCTATGGGCAATTCGGGGTGCTCGTCGCCTTTGGAGGAATGATAAGCACGCTCCAAATGCTCCAGGGTAAAGAGCTCCGGTTTATTCCGTTTGAATTCGGCCAAGGGCAGATAAAATGGAAGCGGCTGGAGTTGCCCCTCAACAAAATACGCCAACAGAAGCGGGATGTGCGCTTGGGCAAAAGCCTTGAGTTCGGCATCACCCATTAAGCGGGCCTTCTGAGGCCCATCTTTATCCTGATAAACCAGCAAGAGATTATAGAACTCATTATCCAACTCAGCTTGAGCGAGGGCCACAAGCAGCCGAACCCACTCCCCCATGGCACGCTTCATAATGCTCTTTGAAGGGATCATACACACGATATCCCGACCATGAAGTACGATCTGCCCCTGAATCGATCGCTGCGCATCCACCCGGTAATCTACCGTGAGGGTATGCTCCTCAACTTCCCCAAGGATGTCGTTTCGGATGTCGAGCATCGAACGAACCTCTTCATACAGCTTATCGGCGAGCACAGGCCCCACATGGGCCAAAGGCAATCGACCACCTCGCTTCCGCCGATCGATCCACTGTGCGCGTTGCTG
Organism: Bacteroidota bacterium; assembly: GCA_016868485.1. GTDB lineage: Bacteria > Bacteroidota > Bacteroidia > UBA7662 > UBA7662 > F1-60-MAGs140. Next base: position 2,730 of record VGGT01000126.1, on the reverse strand, counting down.
CGGGTTCGATAAATCGGATTGAAGGAACTCAGCCTTTATGATGTAGTTCTGCAGGTAATCAATATCGAACCACTCATGCTCGGGCAGGCGCTCCTCCTCATCGCGGAAATAAATGCCGTGTTGACGGTTGAAATAATCGCGTACCGGGTGTTGGTAGAACCCACACAATCGATCCAATTCAATAGAATGCATGGGCGAAACCGCTTCCCGTGCGGGCAAGACAGAGGAAGGTCGATCCACCGCATGGCACCACATACGGGTCAGATAATTGGGTGGAAGTACCGAATCAGGCCGATTATAGGCCCTGCTAAAGACATGCAACGGATGGATGCGGACCGCAGTCTTACGGTACGACTGATGATCAGTGCATCGGGTGGAGATGTAGGTTATGAGTTCATCCACCAAAGAAGACGGAGGCAGCTCAGTACCCCGTTGGGCATCACGCGCCAAAAAGCTGATGTAGAGCGTGTCTCGGGCGGCCATAAGGGTCTCCAAAAAGAGGTGCTTGTCGTTTTCGCGTGGGTTACGGTCACCTGCCTGGTGGTGCTGACCACCGATTAAACTAAAACTAACCGTGCTTTCTTGCCGGGGAAAGCGGTCGAAGTCCATCCCCAGCAGTGCGATAAACCGAAACGGAACACTGCGCATGGGCACCATCGAACAGAAACAAATTCCCTTGTCGGTGAAAAGGCTGCTCCGCTGCTCGAGCGATAAGCGAACCAAAAAAACTTGCCGAAAAGTGGCGAAGCCGATTTTCTCCCCCTCCGCCCAATCATCCAGCTGCAGCATCTGATCCTGTAGCCTCATAAAGCGACGGTAGTCGTCGTCGTCGTCGTCCTCAGCCAACACCAATTGCCGTACGCAGTCGTTCAGATAGCTGGCCCAATCCGACAGCGTACGGGCCTGATGACGAGCAGACACGATTTTTTTGAGGGTTCGCACAAAATCAGCCAGGCGTATTCGGTCGGCCATATCAGCCCCTTCAGCCGTGTCGAGGGGCAAAATCACCCGTCCATCGATTTCAAAGTCGACCCCACCCGACATGCACAAACCATAAATCATCTTCTGCAGGCCGTATTCCCATCCCACCATCCAGCGTTCGGAATCGTCGGCTTGAATCTCCCAGTCCGTTGGGTGTTCGGGCTCCAATCCAAAGTAGATGGCCGCCTCCCGAACGGCGCGGCGCACTTCCTTCATGTCTTGGATGCCGAAACGAGCCCGCACCCGGGGCGAATCGAGCAAGGACAAGACTTCTTCGGCCTTGAAGGTGTTGGGGTCGATCGATAGAATGCCGCGTATATCCGTAAACAAGGTATTTCCCCGGTCGATCGATTCATCAGCAATGGAATACGGAATTTTCACAGGGCCCGATTCAAACACGGCCCGAATAAAAGGAGCATACCGATCAATATCAGGAGTCATCACCACCACATCACGGGCCCCAAGGCTTCGATCCTGTGCAAAAGCCCTCAACAAGCGATTGTAGAGCACTTCGACTTCGCGCGCTGCGGTGTAGCATCCAATGAATTGAAGCGATTCATCGTCCTCCGATAACGCGATCGGTTTCAACTCCTGATCGGCTGTCCTATTGCACCGAATATCCATTTGGATCCGCTTCAATAAACTTCCTTCCTGCTGCGCCAACACATGATCGGCCGCGTCGAGGCTCTCATAGCGGTTCACATATTCATCGTGTTGGGTCAACAAAAAGAAACTCTCCCGCAAAATGCGGCCCCAACTGTTCAGGAGACTGTTCACCAAAGATTCAGAATCGTCGGTCAGGGACACCTGAGACTTCCGCAAGGCCGCTATTTTCCGGTTCACGGCTGCCTCCATCCAATACTCATCGGGCGCAGGGTTCAACAAGTAGAAACGCACCGGTATGATTCGAGAAAGCCGATAAAACAAGGCGAGGTAGAAAGGCGTCACAATGGCGAGGCCGAAAAAATTCATGGCCAGAAATCGTTGTTTCACTTTATTTTGACCTTCCTGTGCATCAAGTGCCGATAAAACCGCCTGCGCCATGCCCGTACGATCGGCATAAACGGTTCCGATTCGGGCCTGAATGATCATCCACAAATCCGACTGCCATCCATTCGCACCACCCGGCCGATTCCACTGCTGAATCAGCTGATGCCGATAAATTTGGTATTGATCGAACTGATCGGCCATTTCCATGGCCAAAGACATCCGACGGGTCTCGCTGTTGTGGTAATAATTGGCAATTTCAGCGTGATTTCTTTGAAATTCCGCATCGGATAAGGCAGAAAACACCAGCCATACCAAGGTATCACGTTCCAATGCCCGTGGTGCCGACGGACACAGCAGCCTGTAAAGGTCAACCAATACGTCATTGGTGCGCATAAAACAATCGTTGAGGGACACCCCCCGTGCACGAGCCATTCGCTCGCGCAACCAACCATCCATTCCATCGGTTTGGGTGATGATCCAAATGGGGTCGAACACCCCAGCTTGTTCGCGCTTGAGGTCATTCACCAATCGATCACACAATTTCTCCAGCGCGGAGGATGCATAAAGCTCTAGTGCCATATTCTTTCGTTCTCTTTTTTCAATCAAAAAACAGGTTTACTTCAGACGATCTGCGAGCCCAGATATACGCTGAATGCTGCGCCCCACCCCGGTCTTGAGCACCGATTCGGGTCCCCAAACCGCCACCTGATTTCGGGCCCTGGTGATTCCGGTGTAGATCAGTTCGCGGGTGAGGAGTTT
>VGGT01000125.1 GCA_016868485.1 Bacteroidota bacterium | reverse complement strand
CATATTCTTTTCAATTTCGTGGACCAAGTCATCCACCCGACTCAAATCCTGTTCGGTTTCTTGTAGTTTGGCAAGGCTTTCCTTTTTTCGCGCTTTGTAGCGCGAAATTCCTGCTGCTTCTTCAAGCAATAACCGGCGTGAATTATCCTTATCGCTGAGGATGTCTTCTATCATGCGGAGCTCCATAATGGCATAGGAATCACTTCCCACACCCGTATTCATGAGTAAGGTTGAGATATCGCGCAGTCGACAATTCACGCCGTTCAACATATACTCGCTTTCACCTGTTCGGTAGAGTCGGCGGCTGATGGTGACTTCCCTATATTCGACGGGCAACAAACCCGAGGTGTTTTCAAAGCAAATATGAACCTCCGCCATACTGGCCTGTCGCCGCTTTTTGGTTCCGTTGAAGATCACATTCTCCATCTTTTCGCTTCGAAGCAACCGCGTTTTTTGTTCGCCCAAGACCCAACGCAGTGCATCAACAACATTACTTTTTCCACAACCATTGGGGCCAACAATACCCGTAACACCGTCCATGAATTGCAAGGCTACTTTGTCGCCAAAGCTCTTGAAGCCTTTTATTTCAATGGTTTTCAGTTTCATTGCTCCAACAAACGGGAGGGCAAACATAATGAGCAAAGCCCTAATGTGCTACCCATTTTTATGCGGGCTAAGCCAACTTTCTTGACTATATTTGTTGTTTGCTCCTTTATGAAAATGGACTTCGATTTTCCGTCGGTTGTGTACACCCTAGCGGTGGTGGCGTACACCATTTATTCTTGGACGAAAAAAGGGGAAAAGAGCAAGGGCAGGCGATCAGAGACCTCTGTTGAGCAAAAGCCTGAGGCGCCCACCCCCAAACCCATGAATAAGGAAACTGAGCCACAACTACCCGATTGGCTCAAGGAATTGATCGACGAACGAACTACTTCGAACCCGAGGCCCGATTCTGTTCGACCTGTGGATGAAAACAAACCAATGACGAATCCAACTGCGGCAGATCCGGTGCGTCAGGCACCCGAACACTATTACAACAGAAAGAACCGCGCCAAAACACAGCCGATAGCTCGTCATCGCGACAGCCAAGAAACACTGGAATCGAACCGAAGCAGCTTAGAAAAAATAGATCAAGAATCCTATAGTTTAGAGGAAATCAACTCAGTCTATATGGCCCCCCGCGGAAGTGAGGCACCAGGCCAAGTCCAAAACAAAATTGGCCAGTCTGATCATACAAAGAGCCATCCAAACGCTGCTGATGAACCCATAGAATTGTTGCCCAATACCGATCTCAGAAGGGCCATTATTTGGTCGGAAATTCTCAAGCCACACCCAGAGCAGGCGAAGAGCTCGTTTAATGGTTTTTAAGTTGCACATCCATCAGGTATTTCCGCTGAAGGTTGGCTGAGAAGTTCTCGAGGTCGCCCCGCACCCGAACCATCGTTTTTTTCCTGCTTTGTGGAATAAAATGACCACCTCCAAAGTCGATACCCATTTGAAATGATCTGGAAACCCGTCTCAAATGGGTTTTTAGGGTATACACCCCTTCTGAATCGATTCCGATTTTATCACACACCAAAACAGGCAAGTGTTTCCGGTATAAATAATGATCAAAAATTCCTGCATAAGACGCACCCAGCTGCGCACACCAAAAATTGGTTAGCGCTCGCGTATCGAGGTTTTTATAGGTGTATTGTTGGTAAAACTGCCGAAGTGCTTCGTCAAACCTTGATTTTGAAGGCATAGAATGTCTTATGCCGTGCCACATCCAGGCCGCTTTGTAATAGACATCGGTATCTAATTGGCGTTTGTGGGTGCCCTTTTTGGCCGCCACAGGCTGCTTGTTGTGGATGCGATCCCTTAAACCCACCATATAATCGATGTATAAGCTGCTGTCGGGGTATCGCCACTCCAACAAGCGCGACTCGCTCCATGTAGCCAGCCCTTCATGAATCCATAAATCATGGGGGCGACAAGCACTCACCGCATTGCCCCACCATTCATGTGCACTCTCATGAACCAGAATAAAGTCGAAACCATATTTATTCCGCTTGAGGTGGTTGCCATATGCCACACAAGATTGATGCTCCATACCCCAATAGGGGGTTTCAACCAGCTTGTACCCATCACGCCAAAAAGCATACGGCCCAAACACCTGCTCAAAGCCTTCCATCATCGTTTGGGCTTCGGTAAAATACGCCTTGGCTTGCTCTTCCCCACCCTCCAACATATGAAATTCTAACGATTGGTCTTTCCCCTCCGAATCGCGGTAGGGAAGCGTAAACGATTCATAATGAGCAATATTAAAAGTGATGTTATAGAGATTGATCGGATAACTAACCAGCGCTCGGTAGCGCATGCGGCCATCGGGCAGCCGTTCTGCTGGCGCTTGCTGTCCGTTGGTCACCAAAACCGTACCGTTCTGGGGCAGATCGAAGGTCAGCCGAACAGAATCGGGCTCAGTGGATAGGCGGTCCATGCACGGCCACCAAGCGGATGCACCGGATGTTTGACAGGTCATTCCGATCCAGGGGCGGCCGCGATCATCAGAAGACACCACCACACCGTCTTCCCAAGGTGGTTTGACCGCCGGAATCAACCGAGCATGAAAAAAAACCGTAAGGATGCAGGGAGCATTCACATTTTTCCTGACGTATGATTCGAGATCCACTTGAACGCGCGATTTATGATGCCGAAAGGCCATTTGTTGCTGATCAACGAAGAGGCTGTCGATTACAAGCTGCGGTCCGGCGTCGAAATCGAGGACAGACCTAGGTCTTTGCTTTATGGCCGCCTGGTTCATTCCTGTGGTGGCAAGATGCATGTCAACGCGACCACTGATGGGAAACACTGCTTTATTGAGGCCGGGTTGATGGATGAGGGCCAAAGTATCCAACGCCATGTACAAATCATAATACTGAACACGATAGGCCATCCCAGCTGAACAATCACCACTCCGCCTATCGTGCATATTCGCATTGAACGCGCACAAAGCAGGCGAACAATCAGCCGGGTGAAAAGCGATAATCATTGCGTAAAACACAACAAAAAAGCCTGATTTTATGCCGGATATACCCATAGACTTGGTTCATTTTCGTGGTAAATTTACCATATGAAAGGCAGGTGGTGTATGTTTGCTATTATTCGGTTGATTGGGCTGGTCCTTTTGACTGTTTTAAGCCCTTTGAATGAACGGGCTGTAGCATTCCCTAATTCGCTTCCGGGGCACCTGAAATCGGACCAAAAAAGTGAACATTTATGCTCTGTCGTTGGTCTCGAGATTCCAACAACCGATTCAGTTCAACGAAAACGCATCAGGCATATTGACCAAAAGGCCTGCCATCAAGATAAATGGCAAATCGACGCTTGGCATGGCTGGATGGATGCTCCATATTGGCGCAGCAAATGGCAATCGTTTGGGCAAACGGGCGTCTTAGGCGGAACCCTTTTGGTTGGACGCTACCCCGCTGCTCTGGGCATTCGATTCGGACGCAAGGGACAGCATGTGACCTATGGTCTTCATTGGGGTTACCGAAAACACTTCACCCAACGATACGTCGTGGCCAGGTTGCTCGAAGAAAAGCGATACACCAGCACCTCTATTTTGGCTTGGGCCGAAAAAAAATACTTCAACAAAGATTGCTGGTCGATGAGTGGCCTTTTAGGGCTTGGAATAGAACATCAAGCCACCCACCTCCCAACAGGACTGGTACCGGAAATCGTCTATCGTGATACCCGATTGGGTATGCAAATCACCCCCTTAATTGTGCGCCTTCACCACCGACAATGGGGTGGACTGCTTGGGTTAGGTTTTGGTTCGGCCGGCATCCTACAAACCGGACTGTCGTATTCATGGGGCAACAGGCGAACTTTTTTGCCGTAAATGAGTTTGCTTAAGGGTAACCTACTCTTATGCGTTGGATTTTCTTGTTGGTCGTTCTCTTGTTTTGGATTGGGGTCGATTTATATTTTTTTCAAGCCGTCAAAACCCTCTTCAGAGGCAATAAAGGGAAAATTATTCGACACCTCTACATCGTATTTAGTTTATTGATCTATGCTTTAATCGGTGTTTCCATAGCCTTTAACGGGCATCCGTCTGCACTCAACTACAAAAATTTGGTTGTTTCGGTTCTGTTTATTGGAATGATCGTGCGCCTGCTCGCACTGCCTTGGCTCATCTTGGATGATGTGAGAAGGCTGCTGATTGGATTCAAAAACCTGCTTAGGAGAAAATTGACATCTTCAGAAACATCAAGCAGTGAAATAAGCAACGGCATCACCCGCTCTGAATTTTTAAGCAGGGCAGCCCTCATCACCGCAGGCATTCCTTTGGTGGGCCTTACCTACGGAACCATTCGTGGGGCATACGCCTACACACTTCATCGGGTAACCTTAACCTTCCCCGATCTTCCGCCGTCGTTCGATGGATTTACCCTCGTTCAGCTCAGTGACATGCATCTTGGCTCTTTTGGAAGCAGAAAGGACGTTCAGCGCGGCATTGAAATGGCGCTGGACACGGCTCCAGATTGTGTCGTATTTACGGGCGACTTGGTAAACAACCGCAGCGATGAGGCACTCCCCTGGCTCCCCATGCTTCAACAGATCCGTGCGCCAAAAGGAGTGTTCAGCATTCTGGGCAACCACGATTATGGTGATTACTACCAGTGGGACAACCAACAAGCGAAAATTGATAATATGTCCTTGATGCATCGGATTCAAGCGGATGCGGGTTGGACCTTAATGCGCAATGAACACCGATATCTTGAATTGAATAATGAACGCATTGCCCTCATTGGGGTCGATAACTGGGGCTCGAGGGGGCGGTTTCCTCAGTATGGCGATCTGGCCGCTGCATCGGATGGTGTACCCAATGACACTTTTCAGATATTATTGAGTCACGACCCATCTCACTTCGAAGACATCGTGCGGTCCGACTTTCCATCCATCAATCTTACACTCAGTGGACATACTCATGGCATGCAAGCCGGCATTGAGATCCCAGGCGTGGTAAAATGGAGCCCGAGCTCATGGGTCTATCCCCATTGGGCCGGACTCTACCAGTTCGGTAAACAGCATTTATATGTGAACCGCGGATTCGGGTTTCTGGGTTATCCGGGGCGATTGGGTATTTGGCCAGAAATCACCCACATCACCCTAAAAAAATCATAGATTTTACTTTAAATTAAGTTAGTAAAATCATTTATTTTCAATGGATTATGTAATTCAAATCCTTCTCCGAAAGGAACCCCAATCATGCGACCCATCTCCCGCGCTCTGGCTTCGAGAAACGGAAAGAAGTCTGCGCCCGAAATAGGCGTTTGCGGCTCCTTGCTTGTGGGATCATGAAATTGAGAGGTATAGCAACGTATGGCCTCCATTTTTTCGTGAAAAAAGGGCGTGATGTCGACGACCAAATCTGGCTTGCGGAAATGATCCTGGATGTAGTGCAACAACAAATCGGGTCTGAATGCGTCCTGTTTCATGTTGTTATCTCCAACAGTCTCGAATTTGGGTAAACCGGACATAAAAACCGCACGACGCACCAAATGGGCTGCCCGTCCATGGTCGGGATGCCGATCGGATAGGGCATTCGCTAAAATGACGCGCGGACGGGTCAAACGAATCGCGCGGACAATTGAAAGCAAATTCGCTTCTGTCTCCTCAAACAAGCCGTCGGCCATTCCCAACTGCTCCCTGTAATCGAGACGCATAAACGCTGCAGCGGAACGCGCTTCAGCATCACGCAAATCGGCGCTGCCCCTGCTTCCCAATTCGCCCCGTGTGAGATCCAAAATCCCCACCCTGCGCCCCAGTTTCTGGTGGAGCATTAAGGTTCCCCCGCAACCCAATTCGGCATCGTCGGGGTGGGCCGCAATGGCCAGCACATCCAGTGTGCTCATGTGATTTTGATTCATCGGTGACTTCCTTGATTATTCGTTTGTGTTGGATTTCGAGGCGGAACGGCGCAACTTCATCGGCGGACGATAGGATTCAGCCTCGATGTCTTTTATAATGATCTCAATATCTCGGTCCTCTTCTGAATCATAAGTCGATTTGAGGTTGCTCCCAAATAAGGAGGCCAAACTTTGCC
>VGGT01000124.1 GCA_016868485.1 Bacteroidota bacterium | reverse complement strand
GTGCTGTTTCTTGTCGCGGCCCGATCTGCTTCATTTCAACCCTACAACGAAAGGCGTCAGACAAACGACGGATCAAATCCCGAAAGTCTATTCTTCCCTCGGCGGTATAATAAAAGTATATCTTGGATCCGTCGGCTTGAAATTCAACATCCGACAACTTCATGGGTAACGTACTGAATGCAATTATTTCACGGGCTCGGACCAAAACACCATCCTCCCGAGCACGCAATTCGGTCAACTTCACACGCTCTTCATCGGTTGATTTACGCAAAACCTTGCGCAATTCAGCATCATCTTCTTTGACTTTCTTTCGCTTCATTTGCAGCCGAACCAACTCACCCTTCAGGGTTATTCGTCCAACCTCATATCCATAATGCGCATCGACTGTTACCCAGTCGTTGTTGTATAATTCAATTTTTTCGGGATTTCGATAAAACTCCTTGCGATTGCCCTTGAATTGAACTTCAACCACATCGCATTTCTGGCTGTTCCAAGGCAGCTCTAAGTTGGACAACCAATCATGTACGTTGAGGCGGTTGCATCCCCCACTGGCGCAATGGCCTTTATCGCCACAACCCGTTGGAGCGCATCCCCCCGTACCGCAACTACCGCATCCCATAAATTAAGGTTAGTTTGTAAAAACACAAATATAAGGCAAAGTTAACTATTGCAGTTCGGGGCGAAGGGTCTCGTGAAGCCGATTAACCAAGTTATGAAAGAGTAAGCGGGCATGAGCGTTCCGCTCCAAGTGCAAAATGGCCTCTTGAAGTTGCTTGTGGATCCGATTGATTTTAGGAATGTCCAGGAATCTACTAAAGCCGGCGATGAATGCCTGTTGTGTGGCCTCCATGGGTTGGAGGGTACGGGCTCCATGAATCTCCAACAAGCATCCCCTCAACAGCTCTAGCCCAACGAGCAGAATTTTCTTTTGGCCCTCTCGTCCCAATTCAGATACCTGGTCGAGCCAAACCATCAGAGGTGTGACCTTACCTGAATAAGCAAGCCGCATCATCTCCATAAACAGTGAATCGCCCAAGCCCACTACCTCTTCGGCCTCCATCAACTGATGCATCTTAGTTAAATTGCCCTCAGCAAGTGGCGCGCGCGAAAGCGCTTCACCATGATCTAAATGATGCAATTCAACCATGGCTCGCGCAATTTCATCCGATTCAATCGGCGGAACCCGAAGCACCTGTGCACGCGATACTATGGTTGGCAGGATGTGATCGGTGCGGGTGGCTATGAGAAAAAACAGGGTTCCGGGCGGAGGTTCTTCCAGCATTTTGAGCAATACATTGCCGGCCTGCCCCAAAAATTCAGGCATCCACATCAGCAGAATCTTCCAACTCCCGCTGTAGGCCGTAAGGGATAGTCGCCCCATCAGGTCGTAGCATTCGGCTCGACTGATACTGGCCTGTTTGTTTCCTGCCTCCATGAGCTGTAGCCAATCCGCAAACGATGTATAGGGGTTGCCCGTGAAGGCCTGCCGAAATTCTGCGAGGTAAGACGTACTCAATGCGCCTCCGGCCTCGCCTGCTTTGCCGATCACAGGAAAACTCAAGTGCATATCGGGATGCAAAAGGCGGGCATGCTTCCCACAAGCATCACAGCGACCACAAGAATCGCCTTCAACGGGCGTGGCGCAATGCAAATAGGTGGCAAATGCCATAGCCAATGGCAAATTCCCGGTACCATCCTCTCCAAGCCAAATCACAGCGTGTGGGATTTGCTTTCCCTCAGCCATCTTCCTCAATGACTCCTTTAACAACGATTGTCCGTAGATCTGCGAAAACTGCATGGGATGGGTAGGGTACAATAATCAATCTGGCCAGGCGATTGGCCGATCAGAAATCAAGCCTAAATATAGGATGTAGCTGTCAAAGATAGGCGCTACGGGCACAAATGAGTATTTTTGACCATGCTCCGTGTTCGAAACGTTTTGATTGACTTGGGTTTGTTGTCGACCCACTTTGTTTGTGACCTCGTTGCTTGCAGGGGTGCTTGCTGCGAAGAGGGTGACCTTGGCGCGCCATTGCTCAACGAGGAAGTTCAATGCATCAGAAACGACTTAACCGACATTCTACCCCATATCGATCAGAATGGACGCGATTGTATTGCTGAAAGTGATTTCTGCGAACAGACAGAGGAGGGAGAGTGGGTCACACAAACTGTGGGAGGAAAAGCCTGTGTTTTTGCCGTTCAGGATGGCGGGATTTGGAAATGCGGAATAGAAAAGGCCCATCGGGCTGGGGCTACTGAATTACTTAAACCCATTTCTTGCCACCTGTATCCGATTAGGGTCGAAAAAGTCGGGTCTTTAGATGCCCTTTACTACCACAAATGGTCGATTTGTACGCCCGCGTGTAGCTGCGGTACGGCCTTGAAAGTGCCGGTCTATCAATTCCTCAAAGCTGCGCTCACCCGTTGTTATGGAGCAAGCTGGTATGAGGAACTGGAAGAGACAGCACAGGCCTACTTACAACAGCGAAGTATAACCTAAAAAGATGAAAATTTTATCGCACCACCGTGAATGTTCCCTTTCGCTGATATGGCTTTCCATTACGACCCGTGAAATTCAGGGTAAAGGCATAAACCCCAGGAGGCGCCAGCTCTTTACTGCCCTGAATCTTACCGTCCCAACCCTCGGCGTAACTCCTTGTTCGGTACACCAGGGCCCCCCAGCGGTCAAAAATTTCCATATCATAGGATCGCGTTGTGTCGACATAAACACCAATCGGGCGGAACACAGGTGAAAACCCATCGGGCCTGAAACCAGTGGGCACAAACATCCTGGGGTACTGAAGCATGTTGGCCTGATTTGAAAACACGGTGTCGCGTGTTCCTAAATCATTTCCAGGCACTTCTATGGCCACAAGACGGTATTGGAATTGGCCGTCATGATTGGTGGTGTATTCGCCCGGTACCCCTTCACTGCCAATGACATCGTGTGCAAATTCACGGGCAACAGATGGCTCGGTTGATAAGGGTATGAAGCCTGCGGTACGACCCGGTACATTAAAGAGTAGTTCATATCGTTCCACGCCACCGAGCCATGAATCGTAGGAATTCCACTCCACCAAATTTCGAATCTGCGTATTGAAGTCCGCTTCAGCTTTGGCGCGCAACCAAATGCTCCTGGCTACCGCAGAAGAATCCGATTCTCTACCGCAAAAATCGATCAATTTTACGCGATAATAGTATATGTCGGTCAGAGGATCCGCTGTGGGGTCTGTGTAGCGCAGCTCCCTGTATAATCCCGTTGGATCAGGCAATAATGCGAAAATCGGCAGGCGACGAATGTCTCGATATGCACCGGGACTGCCCGTTGAACGCTGCAAGACAACCGAATCGATATCTGCATCGCTATCAATCCAGTAGAGCAATTCAATTTGGTTCGTTAGGGGATTTACGGATACCTTTCGGATGTAGGTAACCTCTGTCGGGGTGATCCAATTCGCCGTCAGGCAAACCACATTCGACCAGGCAATGGTATCGCTGTTGGGCGTACCTGACGGGCGGAAAGCTAACACAGTGTAGCAATAAGTCGAATCACGAATGATGTCGAAGCGGTCTTCATAGGCATAAAACACCTGACCGCCAGTTACTGTCCCTACCCTAAATGCGGGCATTCCAGCTCCTGAACGCCATATTTCATAGCGACCTACTGGGAATCCATCGTAACCCGTGAACATCAGATTCATGGATTCGCGGCATTCATCGATCATGCCCGTCATGAAAATGGTGGCATGCTGACGCGACACCAAACCCACATTGCGACAAGAATCCACACTCGCCACCCCATAAATAAGGGAACTATCGTTGGGGTTTTGACCACTCACTATATCTTCCCACCAAGTATTGAGGCAACCATAAACGGTATCGAGGGGCTGCCAACTACCAGGACCTAAGTAGCGGTATATGATGTACCGATCGATGGCGTTGCAATCGCCTGGCAACCAACTTAAGACAGCATTGCCCGTGAGGCTATCGACCGACGCATGCAAAACGGTAACGGCTGGCGGCTGGTAGTTGTTGTTGAAATTGTCGCCATCAACAGAGGAATACAAAGTGAATCCCAGTGAGGTGAGCAGGCCCACCCGATAGTTGATCGAGTCGGTACAATTCATCGCCAAATCCGCATAATTCCAACCACGGATGGTATCCAATGTTTGCCAAACGCCGGGCGTCCGAAAGAAAAACTCGCGCTCCACCACAAAATCCCCATTTGAATAAGCTGGATAGGGAATGCCCTGCAAAACAGTCATGGTATCCCAAGCAACGCCCATTCCAATCTGAGCCGGTTGTAGGTTTGTGACCCGTACCCGCATGACTTTTAAGGTATCAGAGGGCGATGACTCAATGCTGTCGCAGGTCGAGGTGTTCACCAAATAATAGTAATAGTCGTTGTTGATCAAATCTAAGTTTGGGTCGGTATCGGTAATGGACACCGAATCCAAAACATACCCTTCACCAACCGGGCTGAATGGCGTGGCCGTTGGACCCGTACGGATGAGGGGTTGTCCGGCCGGCACCGAAGCACGGTACATCCGGTAACTCACAAATGAACGCTTGCGGCGCTCAGCCGACTTGCGGCGCTTGTACTCAGGATCGGGGATGGCTTGAAAGTAAAAAGAGTCGACCGGGTCTATGGTTACTGTGTCTACAAATTGACTGAAATGCAACCGAACAGAAGCATTGTTGGAGGCCGCTGAAACGCCCAAAAGGCGCGGTGCCACCAATTGGGGTAGATTCAAAATATTGAATGTCACGATTCGACTGGTGCGCCCCGGAACCGGGCAAATCAAATCAGTGGCTGACACGTCGACTTTATAGCCTGTAACGGATGTTCCACACAGTGTGATGGCCCTGCTCGGCAGGTTGGAACAGTCTGGAATCCAGCTGATCTGACCGCCTCCTTGAGTCGAACCCGATTGATCGAAGCCTGTTCCGATCACTGGCCCACCGGGGTACAAAAATTGAGTTGTAGGGACCGTAATAGCGGGTGCTGGAAGAGGCGGATCATTGGGTCCGCGCAGTGTCATGCAAGGCGGGAAATTACAGGCCCCCGGATTATTGCCAATGCCAATTTGGCTGCTGTTGAACACCGTGTAAAAGCCTTGAGGTGCCGCCGGTGAGTTGGGGTAGTTTGCAGGATTTCCCGAGAAAATCGGCAAAATGTCCTCCACCCTCAAATACAGACTAATGGTGTCTTTGGCATAAAAACGGTATGTAAAGACATCATTCCCCGCTGCATCTTTCAACTCGGAGCGGATTTGCGGGGGACGCTGCTGGTAGAAATAAGATGGATTGGTGGTTGGGGTATTCGGATTAAATACAGGGGGATAATTCGCCGGAAGGGGAATAATCTTCAAACTGAAATCGCGAAAGACCTCAGCAATTTTTTGGCCGCAACGGTAAGAAATTACTTTGATGACCGTCACAAAGGTGCCGGTCTGGTTGGGTCGAAGCACCATTTCACCACTGACTGGGTTGATGGGGTGATTCGCAGCACCAACAACACCGGGTCCGAGCAAACCGGGGAGTGGGTTGGTTAGTGAGTATGGGGGCGTATAAAAATACGGGGTTAGGCCTTGATTGAGCGGATAGTCGATATCAAAACTAGCAGAGTCTGAATTATTGGGGTCAATGGCAAAATTTTGATAATAAACCGTGTCATTCGGATTAATGACCAACAAAGCCGTTGGGTCATTGCTGAACACCGGAGAATCATCGCACATTTGAGCGGGGGTTAAGGCTGTACCTGTGGCTGGATCGGTATAGCGAAACATTTTGACCTGTAGCGATTGATCGCCATTACTGGCCAGTGAATTGTTGATGAATGGCCGACAACATGGAAGCGAGTTACCGCCAAATCCTGTTGTCACAAAAAAGGTGTAACCGCCTGGAGGCGCTGCGCCCAATCCACTGAGGTCAACGATACCTCGGTAGACAAATTTGGCCACGGCACCTTGAACCCCATTAGCGGATGTTGGTGGATCGCATGAAAAACCGGAGGCTGTTGCACACCGTAAGGTAACGTCTTGCGATAATATTCTTGGAAGTACCTGGGAAATATTGGGCTGTCCGGCCACCGGCTGCATATTCAGC
>VGGT01000123.1 GCA_016868485.1 Bacteroidota bacterium | reverse complement strand
CAACATTCTCGACACACCGGGTCATAAAGACTTCGCCGAGGATACCTACAGAACCTTAACTGCGGTCGACTCCGTGATTTTGGTCGTCGATGTTGCCCGAGGAGTGGAAGAACAAACCGATAAACTAATGGCCGTTTGCCGAATGCGCCAAATTCCGGTCATGATTTTTGTGAATAAAATGGATCGCGACGGCAAAGACCCTTTCGATTTGCTGGATGAACTCGAGCAAAAACTGAAAATTCAGGTAAGCCCGCTCAGCTGGCCCATTTCAGGAGGCGCTACTTTTAGAGGCGTATATAACCTCCACAGAAGTGAATTAAACCTATTTTCTCCCAATAAAACAGGTATATCCGACGATGTGCGTTCGTTTGAGTCGCTTCAAGACCCGGCCATCGATTCCATTTTGGGTCGGGCGGCTGAAGCCTTACGTCAAGAGGTCGAACTGACATCGGTTTTACCCGAGTTTACCAAAGAAGAATACCGTGCGGGTCACCTAGCACCTGTATTCTTCGGCAGTGCACTCAATAATTTTGGCATACAGGAACTCCTCGACACATTCGTGGAATTGGCCCCTGCCCCCGTTTCAAGAACCACCAACCAAGGAACGGTTCAACCAGGGGATAAGAATCTTTCGGGCTTTGTTTTTAAGATTCATGCCAACCTCGATCCCAATCACCGGGATCGGATCGCCTTCTTTAGAATCTGCTCCGGTGTATTCAAAAAAAATCAATTTTATTTCCACCCTCGGCTGCGCAAAAAATTCAGGTTTAGCACACCCGTCATGTTCCAAGCCAACGAGCGAAATCTGGTGGAGGAAGCATGGCCGGGTGATGTGGTGGGGCTCTATGATACGGGTAATTTTAAGATTGGGGATTCGCTGACTGAGGGTGCCGGCTTTTTCTTCAAAGGCATCCCTGCCTTTTCACCAGAGATTTTTCGCGCCGTGGAGAACCAGGATCCCTTTCGCGCCAAACAGTTTGAAAAGGGGTTGAGGCAGTTGACCGATGAGGGTGTGGCCCAGTTGTTCACCCAACAACCAGGCAACCGCAAAATCATCGGCACAGTAGGCGAACTGCAATTCGATGTCATTCAATTCAGACTCCTTCAGGAATACGGAGCGAAGGTGTCTTTTCGTCCGCTCTCCTACCTCAAAGCCTGTTGGGTTGAAAGTGAACAACCCGGTGATGCAGAGGATTTTTTTCGTTTCAAGCGCGAACAGATGGCATTTGACAAAGATGATCGACCCGTTTATCTAGCCGACAGTCTTTGGATGTTGGAGCGTGCCATTGCCGATTACCCCAAACTGAACTTTCGTTTTTCTGCAGAAGTCATGCTGAAAGAAGAAGAAGGTGAAGAATAGGCGAGATCCAAGCGCTACGGCAAAAATCGAATGCCTGTAAACCTTAGTTGCCGCCGAGATAGGCCTTCAAAATTCGACTCTTGGTTGTCGCACGAAGGCGTCGAATGGATTTTTCCTTAATCTGTCTCACCCGCTCGCGGGTTAAACCTAAATTCGTGCCAATCTCTTCCAGCGTGAGCGGTTGTCGACCCCCCAATCCAAAGAAATACCTCAGCACATCCGCCTCACGCGAGGTGAGTACCATCAGGGCATATTCGACCTCCTTACTTAATGATTCGTCAATAAGTGCGTTATCTGGCTTTGCGGCCTCATCATCGCGCAATACGTCGAGCAACGAACTATCCTCACCATCAGCTAAGGGTGCATCTACAGAGATGTGTCGACCCGATACCTTCAGACTGTTTTCAACCTCACTCACCGTCATCTCTAAAATATTGGCTAACTCCTCAGCTGTTGGCTCTCGCTCGAATTCTTGTTCCAATTTGGAAAAAGCCTTTACAATTTTATTGAGCGTACCGACTTGATTTAATGGGAGTCGAACGATTCGTGACTGTTCGGCTAAGGCCTGAAGGATCGATTGCCGAATCCACCAAACAGCATAGGAAATAAATTTAAATCCCCTCGTTTCGTCGAAACGCTGTGCCGCCTTAATAAGTCCTAAGTTTCCTTCATTAATCAAATCTCCCAGCGTGAGGCCCTGGTTTTGGTATTGTTTTGCTACAGATACCACAAACCGCAGGTTTGCCGTGGTCAAACGCTCCAATGCTTTTTGATCTCCTTGCCTGATGAGCTTGGCCAACTCAACCTCTTCGTCGGGGCTGATCAAATCGACCCTGCCAATTTCCTGTAGATACTTCTCCAGTGACTGGCTTTCCCGGTTGGTGATTTGCTTGCTGATCTTCAGCTGACGCATAGGCTAGTGTTGATATCTTGACGAAAAATCGACCAAAATTAATCAGAAACGCTTGCAAAACTCATAAAAACAAAGGATTTCAGAATTGCGTCCCAAAATCAACAAAAAAACGATCGCCTGGGATCTTTTTGTTCACCTTACTCGCTCCGATCGCTCCGATCGCTCCGATCGCCCCGATCGCTCCGATCGCTCCGGTCGCTCCGGTCGCCCCGGTCGCCTCTTTCACCGCGGTCGCCCCGGTCGCCTCTTTCGCCACGGTCACCCCGATCTCTGCGATCTCCGCCACGGTCATCACGATCGCGCCGGGGAGGGCGCTCTGACGTTTCTGGCATTCCTTCAGGCCTTGGCAGAAGAGCCTTCGTAGACAAGCGGAACTTACCCGTTTTGGGATCAACTTCCACCAGTTTTACCTGTATTTGATCGCCCTCTTTGTAAACGCCATCCATTGTTTCTAGACGCTCCCAGCGAATCTCGCTGATGTGCAAAAGTCCATCTTTACCCGGTAAAAACTCGACAAAAGCACCAAATGGCATAATCGAACGAACCTTACCGGTGTATATGGCTCCTACTTCAGCCTTCGCCGCTATACCTGTGATCCGACGCACGGCTGCGTCCATGCCTGTCTTATCGGCTGTGTAGATTTGTACCATGCCGAATTCTCCCACCTCCTCGATGCTGATGGTGGAATTGGTTTCTCGCTGAATTTCCTGAATTATCTTTCCTCCAGGTCCAATCACCGCGCCTATAAACTCACGGTCGATCTTCAACTGGGTGATGCGGGGCACTTGCGGACGATAATCTTCGCGGGGTGCCGCAAGCGATTTGTTCATTTCATTGAGAATGTGCGCTCTTCCTTCGGCCGCCTGTGCTAAGGCCTTCGACAAAACCGCAGCAGGCAAACCATCAATTTTGATGTCCATTTGGCAGGCCGTTATTCCCTTTGCTGTTCCTGTTACTTTGAAATCCATATCACCCAAGTGATCTTCATCACCTAAAATGTCAGAAAGCACCTTGAATCGGCTTCCATCAGTAATAAGGCCCATGGCAATGCCCGAAACGGGCCCGCTAATTTGTACGCCAGCGTCCATGAGCGCGAGCGATCCCGCGCAAACAGTGGCCATGGAAGAGGAGCCATTCGACTCCAAGATGTCGCTCACAATTCGAATCGTGTATGGGCAAGCCTCAACTGGAGGCAGAACTTGCTTTAGGGAACGCATGGCCAAGTTGCCATGCCCAATTTCGCGACGACCAGGCCCACGGTTGGGACGGGTTTCGCCGGTAGAAAACGACGGGAAGTTGTAATGAAGCATGAACCTGTTGTATCCGGCAAACATAGCGCCATCCAACATTTGCTCGTCATCCTTCGAACCCAAGGTAACTGAAGTTAACGATTGGGTTTCGCCCCTTGTAAACACGGCTGAACCATGGGGTGAAGGGAGATATCCTACTTCGCACCAAATGGGGCGAACCACATCCAATTTCCGTCCGTCAAGCCGTCGCTCCTCATCGAGAATCATGTTGCGCATGGCCCGATACTCCACATCATGGAAATATTTTCGGGTCAAAAAAGAATCGGGTGTCTCTCCTTCTAGGCGGGATGCAATGAAATCTTGCAAAACCTGTTTGAAACCCGCTGAACGTTCTTGCTTGGGCGCTCCAGAACGCGCAACAGCATAAACTTTATCGTAGCAAAACGACTCAATAGCCTCTTGGAGTGCAGCATCGCTGCGCTCGTGGCTGTATGCTCGCGGAGAAACACCTACTTCAGCACGAAGATTGAGTTGGGCTTGGCATTGGATCTTAATCGCTTCATGGGCAAAATGAATGGCGGCAGCTAATTCGTCTTCTGAACACTCTTTTGCCTCACCTTCTACCATCACAACATTATCTTTGGTCGCGGCCACGATGATATCGATATCAGCTTGAGCCATCTGCGAGATGCTTGGGTTGACAATAAAATGACCATTGATTCGTGCAACCCGAACCTCAGAAATAGGGCCATTAAATGGAACATCCGAAACAGCCAGTGCGGCAGAAGCAGCTAGCCCAGCTAAAGCATCGGGCTGTATGTCTTTATCCGCACTAATGAGGGTAACCTGAACTTGAGTGTCGGCGTGGTAATCCTCCGGAAACATTGGCCTTAATGCGCGGTCGATGAGTCGACTGATTAAGATTTCATAATCCGACAATCTGCCTTCTCGTTTGAGGAAACCGCCCGGTATCTTTCCGGTTGATGCGAACTTTTCTTGATAATCTACCGTAAGCGGCATGAAATCAACATCTTCTTTGGCCTCTTTGGCAGAAACGACGGTGGCGAGTAACATGGTGTCGCCCATTTTCAAGACAACTGCGCCATCAGCTTGTTTGGCCAACAGGCCTGTTTCCAATGTGATTTGGCGACCATCGCCCAAGTCGATGGTTTGTGTGATCGGTTTTGGTTTCATAAATAAATTAATTCTCAGTGTTCTCTGACCTACAGCCAGGGGCGCTATGCCTCCCATAGCGACCCAAAAAATGAATAGAATATTCTACAGCCCTGATGCTGTTATTTACGCAGATTCAACTTTTCAACGATGCTTCTGTAGCGCATGATGTCTATTCGGTGCAAGTAATTCAATAGATCGCGCCTACGGCCGACCATTTTAATCAGCGCTTGCTGCGTTGAATAGTCTTTACGATTCTTTTTTAGGTGCTCGGTCAAATGAGCGATGCGCACTGAATATTGAGCAATTTGGCTTTCTGCGGAACCCGTATCCTGAGCTCCTGAGCCATATTGGGCGTAAATTTTTTGCTTTTCAGCGGTATTTAAATACATATATGGTATAATTAATCAATCGTCACACGGACGAATATTCTTTAAGGCCGCAAATATACGAAAAAAAGTATCAATTAATCCTTTAAAAGTCTCAAAATCTGGGCAATGGTCTTGCGAAGATCCTTGCGGTCGACGATTCGGTCGAGAAATCCATGCTCGAGCAGGAATTCGGATGTTTGGAAGCCCTTGGGGAGATCCTTACCGATGGTTTCTTTGATTACCCGTGGTCCCGCAAAGCCGATTAACGCCCCGGGCTCGGCTAGATTGAAATCGCCCAACATGGCAAAAGAGGCGGTGACACCACCAGTGGTGGGATCGGTCATGAGCGATAAATAGGGAACACCAGCATCGGCCAACAACGCCAACCGGGCCGATGTCTTGGCCAGTTGCATCAGAGAAAAGGCCGCCTCCATCATGCGCGCACCTCCCGATTTGGAAATAATGAGCAGCGGGGTCTTGGTTTGGGCTGCATAATCGGCTGCTCGTGCAATTTTTTCACCCATCACCGAGCCCATCGAGCCTCCGATAAAATCAAAATCCATACAAGTTACGACCAAATCTACCCCCTCAACCGTACCAACAGCGGTTCGAATCGCATCATTAAGGCCGCTTTTGGCCCTTGCCGCCTGCACACGATCCTGGTAGGGTTTGGTATCCACAAAGCCCAAGGGATCGGCCGATACCAAATCCGAATCGCGCTCCGTGAATTTCTGTCGATCAAAAAGTATTTCAAAATACTCTTTAGAACCAATCCGAAGATGATAATTGCATTTAGAACAGACATACTGGTTGTCTTTTAGTTCGCTCGTGAGCAATGCAGCTTTACAAGACGGACACTTATGCCACAAACCTTCGGGAACCTCCAGTTTGGGCTGATTGCTTACACCAGTGGTGGATCTTCTAAACCAGGCCATTCAACGAAACTAAGCCAAGCTAATATCAGAATCGAGGTAAACGTCTTGCACCGCATTCAGCAGCGCAACGCCCTCTTTCATTGGCTTTTGAAAAGCTTTCCTGCCCAAAATTAATCCCGTGCCACCAGCACGTTTATTCACCACCGCCGTCACAACGGCTTCTTGCACGTCACTTGCGCCT
>VGGT01000122.1 GCA_016868485.1 Bacteroidota bacterium | reverse complement strand
CATGGGACAGTCGTGATAAAAGCGGTTGTAGTGGCCGGCTAAATCAAAGGCGTACTGACAAAGGAGCGCCGGATTTTTTTGGGAATAAGCCGATTCGATTGAATCAACATAGAGCGCGAGTTGCCGCATGAGGTCAATTTCAGCCTGTTTTATTGATTGAGGCAATAGCGGAACCTCATCATCCAAGGGTGCAAAACCCATGGCGACCGCTTTTCTCAATACCGCAGAGGCTCGGGCATGGGCATATTGAATAAACGGTCCTGTGTGTCCCTGTAGATCAATTGACTCGTCGGGATGGAAAATCATGCGCTTTTGGGGATCCACCTTGAGGATAAAATACTTCAATGCTGCCATGCCCACCTGATCAAACAGCAAGGCCTTGTCTGATTCATTCAATTCCTGAAGCTTGTCGGAAAGTTCGCTCCTTCCGCGGGCTGCTGCCACCATTTCATCCATCAAGTCATCGGCATCAACAACGGTGCCCTCCCTCGATTTCATTCGACCCGTTGGCAAATCCACCATTCCATAAGACAAGTGGGTGCATCGGGTCGCCCAATCATGTCCAAGACGTTGGAGTACAAGAAACAGAACTTTGAAATGGTAGTCTTGTTCATTGCCCACCACATAAGTCATTTCATCCGCATCCCATGTTGTTTGTCGCTCAATGGCCGTACCGATGTCTTGGGTTATGTAGACCGAAGTACCGTCGCTTCTCAGCAGAACCTTCCGGTCAAGTCCGTCGGATGTGAGGTCGGCCCAAACCGAACCATCCGGATCTCGTTCAAATACACCCCGCGCCAATCCACTCAGCACCTGATCACGACCCAATAGATACGTCTCAGACTCGTAATAGTTCCTATCGAAAAAAGATCCCAGGCGTTGATGGGTTTGGTCGAAACCCGCATAAACCCAAGCATTCATGGTTTGCCAAAGCGTGCGCACATCGGGGTCACCTGCCTCCCAATCACGCAGCATCTGCTGTGCTTCCAACAAAATGGGGGCTTGTTCCTTGGCGTGCTTGGCCTCTAAACCTGCGGCCTGTCGTTCTTCGGTTTGTTGCCGCCACTCCTGGTCGAATCGTACATAGTATTTACCCACGAGGTGATCTCCCTTGAGCCCACTGCTGATCGGAGTTTCTCCGTCGCCAAACTTTTTCCAAGCCAGCATCGACTTACAGATGTGAATGCCTCGATCGTTGATGACCTGAACACGGATCACCTGGTCGCCTGCCTCCTCCGCCAAACGGCTCATGGCCATTCCCAAAAGAATATTTCTAATGTGCCCGAGATGCAGGGGCTTGTTGGTATTGGGGGATGCAAACTCTACCAGTACTTTTTTGCCGGATGCTTGGGGGCTTGGCCTACTGCCCTCGCGGTGTGCGTGCATCCAAAAATGCGCACTCAAGGAGATGTTTAAGAAGCCTTGCACGATTTCGCTGTTCACCACCAATGGAAGCCCACCGAAACTCAACGTGTTGAGGCAGGTGCGGACGTGCGCACCAAATGCAACGGGATTCATAGACAAGCGCTTGGCTGGTCCAAATAAAACCAGGGTAATGTCGCCCACGAAGTCTTTTCGGGTCTGTTGAAAAACCAAGTGCTCCGGGTCTAATTGTCCGGCAAATTCATGAAGGATGAGCGGTTGCAGGTGTGTTCTGAGGTAGTTTTCCTGGGGCGACATATACCGGAAGTCAGTTACTTGAATTTTGGTTTTGTATGGAATTGGCGACCTTCACCAAAATTTCAAATGCGGTTTCAGCCATGATGTTCTCTTTATCGAGGGTCGGGTTAATTTCCACCATTTCAAAACAAACGACTTTGGGATTACCCACCAGGTTTTGGAGGAGTTTCCCTGCTTCTCGTTCGTTGATGCCGTTCGGAACAGGGGTGCCCGTTCCCTGGCTCACCCGTGGATCGAGCGAATCCACATCAAACGATACATAAATGGCATCGCATCGGTCGAGAGAAGTTAAAACGGCATTGGCCACCTTTTCTACGCCTTGTCTGCGGATCTGCGAGACCAGAATCACTTTACTCGCGTATTGTTTAATGAGGTGATCTTCTTGCGGTTCGGTATCCCGCAAGGCCACATAAACCACATCAGAAAGATGAACAGGTGGCTGTTTACCCCCTATTTTCTTGATCTGATCCCAAGCCTTTTTGGTTCGTTCGTCGGGTTCATTCACCTTACACGCCAAATTATCGGTCCCGGCGGCAATGGCTAGAGACATGCCGTGCATATTTCCAGAGGGTGTAGTGTAGGGCGAGTGTAGATCGGCATGCGCATCAATCCATACCACCCCCAACCGCTTGCCTGGCAAGGCCTGTTGAAGCCCAATTAACGTACCTGCCGCGCTGCTGTGATCGCCAGCCAAAACCAAAGGAAACTTCCCTGCTTCCATAACGCCCCGAACACTATCGGCCACCCGACCACATACTTCGGTGACCCCCTCTATATGACGAGCAAAGGGCGTTCGAATGGGATCGTAGAGCTGTTCATTGCAATCGGGCACCGACAAGCGATCGGTTCTGTGAAAAAAGCGCGATCCGAAGTCATGCGCAGCAATTTTAACCGCATCTACGCCCAAACTTGCGCCGCGGGTACCCGCGCCCAGTTCCGACCGCACCTCAATTAATGTCCATTCGGCCATGACCGTGCGCTAATTCGCTGAATAAAACTAAATTTGCGCCCCTAAAACAGCGCGATGCAAAGTTACGCAGAATTTCTAGACCTAAGCGTGGGATTTCCCCAAGAGGGATGGAAACTCATTGATGATGAGTTGTATTTCCACGATATCAACCTCATGGAAATGGCGGAGACATTCGGCACCCCGCTGCGCTTCACCTATTTGCCCTTAATAAGTCAAAAAATAGAAACAGCCAACCGATTGTTTCGGGAGGCGTTTGAAAAGCACAGCTACAAAGGCTCCTACACTTATTGCTATTGCACAAAAAGTTCACACTTCAAGCATATTCTCGAAGAGGCTTTGGCGGCGGGCGTACAACTGGAAACCTCATCGGCTTTTGACATGCCTATTATTGAGGCCTTGGAGCGCAAGGGCATGATCACCAAAGACATTATGGTGGTGTGTAATGGATTCAAAAAGGACAGTTATAAAGAAAACATCGTTGACCTGATCCACGATGGTTTCACCCGAATAATCCCTGTTTTAGACAATAAGGAAGAGTTTAATTACTACGACAATGAGGTGGAGGTGCCTTGTTCGCTCGGCATGCGCTTGTCGGCCGAGGAAAAGCCAGATTATCCTTTTTACACCTCTCGACTGGGTATTCGGGCCGACGAAATGGTTGATTTTTACCAGAGCAAGATTCGTGACGATCAGCGTTTTCGCTTAGAATTGCTTCATTTTTTTGTGAGCAGCGGTTTCAACGACACCCCTCATTTTTGGAACGAGTTGGAGAAGCTGGTGAATACGTATGTGAAGCTCAAAAAAGTATGTCCTGACTTGCATATGCTCGATATCGGTGGTGGCCTGCCCTTTAAAAATACGCTCGAATTCGAATACGATTACGAATACATGATCGGGGAAATTGTGAACCGAATCAAATCGATATGCAACGACCACGATGTTGAGGAGCCCGATCTCATCACGGAATTTGGAAGTTTTACGGTGGCCGAATCCTCGGGCATTATTTTCAAGGTATTGGGTCGCAAGCAACAAAATGACCGGGAGAAATGGCTCATGGTAGACGGCAGCATGATCACGATGCTGCCCGATGTTTGGGCCATGAACCAGAAGTTCATTGTTTTGCCTTTAAATAATTGGGATTCGGAATATGAGCGGGTCAATATTGGTGGCATCACCTGCGATGGCTTAGATTTTTATAAAACCGAGCAAAACAACGCATCCACCTGGATGCCCAAAACCCGTAAAGCGCAATACGTCGCTTTCTTTCATACGGGCGCCTATCAGGAAACGCTTAGTGGCACTGGGGGCATTCACCATTGTCTCATCCCAACACCTCGGCATGTTTTGATTCGAAAAACGAAAGATAACAACCTCGATTATCAGCTGTTTCAGGAAGAGCAGAGCAGCAAACAGGTATTGAAAATATTGGGTTACTAAGCTTCCTTTTTTCGTATATTTGCACCTCAAATTTTTTGTCATGGGGGTTACCAAACTCAAAAGAAAAGCGGCTAAAAACAAAACGGTCTCGCGTCTGCGCAATCAGGGTCTCACGAAAACCACATTGGGTTCCTACAAAAACCACCGCAAAGAGGCGGATTCAGCTACAGCTGAATAAGTTGCAGGCCCTCACCTGCTGGGTCACTCTTTGCTGCAACAGCCTCCCAGGTTTTGTCGCCCAGCAAACGTACGGAAGCCGCAAATGCTTCAAAGGGTGAGCGTCCGCCCCATTCGTCGGGGCCGATCATGGAAAGTGCGCGTTGACCATTTTTTCGGATGTACAAATGGTAGGTTTGCCCAACTACGGGTTCAAATCCCATATCCGATCCATAGACTTCCTCAGCCAACTTTAAGCGCTCTTCAATTTTTCTTGCTTGTTGCATCAACAAGTCGGCCTGCTTGCGCAACAAGGTCATTTGTTGTTCGGCTTGTTCC
Source organism: Bacteroidota bacterium (assembly GCA_016868485.1). Classification (GTDB taxonomy): domain Bacteria; phylum Bacteroidota; class Bacteroidia; order UBA7662; family UBA7662; genus F1-60-MAGs140. Next base: position 1,618 of record VGGT01000122.1, on the reverse strand, counting down.
CTGGCGGTTTCCAAAGAACGACTTTTCATCTTTCCTTTGTCGATTGGCCTGATGACCGGGCTGCCAACGTGCAGTGCAATCGGGGCAAATGAAGCCTCGCCCGTGTAGTATTCATGGCCTTCGATAGTAGATAATGTCGCCGACTGATTAGTCGAATGGTGTCTGGACCCATGTTCTATGGAATGATTGGGCGTTGCAATGACCTCTTTCATCATTTGATCTTCGTTTTTGGATGAATCAATTTTTCATCTGATTCAATGAACAACGCAACGAGATAATGGTTCATTTGACGCTTATTCTTTTATTCTTACTGTTCGGGAACTTTTTACGCCTCTTGTCGTTTTTAGAGGGTGTCGCTTTGAAAGCTTTCGTTTTCCTTCCGTTCTATTCCCTTCTCTGTATTCTATTCCCTTCTCTATATTCTATTCCCTTCTCAATATTCTAATCACTTCTATTTACTCCAATCACTTCTAGTTACTCCAATCACTTCTAAATAGTTTTATGAGGCAGTTAAAAATTACCAAATCCATTACCAATCGGGAAAGTCAGTCGCTCGAGAAATACCTTCAAGAAATTGGCAAAGTAGACCTGATCACCCCCGAAGAGGAAGTGATCCTGGCCAAAAAAATCAAAGAAGGTGATCAGGCTGCCCTCGAGAAACTCACCAAAGCCAACCTGCGTTTTGTGGTGTCAGTGGCCAAGCAATATCAAAATCAAGGTTTAACCCTCAGTGACCTGATCAACGAAGGCAATCTCGGCTTGATCAAGGCTGCCCGACGTTTCGATGAAACCCGTGGATTCAAGTTTATTTCCTATGCCGTTTGGTGGATTCGTCAATCCATTTTATCGGCCCTTGCCGAACACTCACGCATTGTGCGTTTGCCCTTAAACCGGGTAGGCTCCCTCAATAAAATAGGAAAAGCTTTTTCCCAGCTAGAACAACAGCATGAACGCGATCCGTCGGTTTATGAACTGGCTGAGATGCTGCAGATATCGGCCGACGAAGTAGAGAATACGATGAGCATCAGCGGACGCCATATTTCGATGGATGCGCCATTTGTTCAGGGCGAAGAAAATACCCTCCTGGATGTGTTGGTTAACGATGATGCGCCCAGGAGTGACAGTATCCTGATGCAAGAATCACTAGCCAGTGAAATTGAACGTTCGCTCAACACCCTTACTGAGCGTCAGCGTCAAGTCATTCAACTTTACTTTGGCATAGGTGCAAGTCATGCACGCTCATTAGAAGATATCGGCGCCCAATTCGAATTGACCCGCGAAAGAGTGCGTCAGATTAAAGACAAAGCCCTCAAGCGCTTAAGGCACACCTCACGCAGCAAGCTGCTGAAGAATTATCTCGGTTAACGATCGTTTTTTTTTAGTTGATTACCCAACGGGGATTCCCGTGAAGGCTTATTTTTGCCGCCATGTTTGAACGTCTTACCGATAAATTTGAATCCGCTTTTCGTACCTTAAAAGGGCAAGGGCGCATTTCGGAAAATAATGTTTCCGAAACCATGAAGGAAATTCGCAGGGCTTTGCTCGATGCGGATGTTCATTTCAATATTGCCAAAGAATTCACGGAACGGGTGAAGCAAGAGGCCTTGGGCCAAAATGT
>VGGT01000121.1 GCA_016868485.1 Bacteroidota bacterium | reverse complement strand
TGTCACCTGCGCACTGTTATTGCGGGGTATGACCAAAGCATGTGCGCCGGAGGCTTGTGCTGTTCGGGCAATTGCACCTAGGTTACGAACATCTGTCACGCCATCCAACAATACCAACATGGGCACCACACCGAGTTCAAACAGACCCGCCACTACAGCGTCGATCGGTTGATATTCTACCGGCGATCTTAGGGCCACTACACCTTGATGCGTACCCCGAACCAGACCATCGAGCTTTTCTCGAGGAACCTCCTGCACAGGGATTCCGCGTTCATGCGCCTGCGCCATGAGGGCACGAAGAGCGGGGTCGCGTCGGTCACGCACCACAAGCAGCCGATTCAATTCAGCGCCCGAATCCAATAATGCCTCTACCGCGTGCAGTCCATAAGCCATGCCGTCCGAACCCCCTGATGGGGATCGGCGGCGATCAGCGTGGAAGTGCGCCACCCCCGAATGCCTCGAGGCGTTTTTGAAAATTATTGGCCAATGTATCCTGCCCGTGCTGTCGGGAAATATTGGCCATTTCACCCATCAGGGCTATGGCGTTCTGACGATCCCTATCGTAGAAACTGAGGTTTTTGCCTCTGAGTCCACTAAAATACTTAAGATCTTGTTCGAATACATTCACCATGGTCTTGGCCACTTCATTCGCCTTCTTGTGTGCACCCGCCCGGTGATACAATTCAACCATGCGGTAGTTGTATATCAATAAGGGCACGTGCTTATGGGGCATCTCCTTCATCACTAAGTCCAGGATATTTTCAGCCTTCTTTTTCTCACCCTGCTCCACAAAACGCTCGGCCAAGCGAATCGCATTGCTGCGCAAGTTGATGGTCATTCTGCTGGTCTCTGGATCCACGTAAATACCCTGATTCATGCGTCCCCAACGGAATTTTTTCATCATATTTTGATACATGATGTCGGAAGCCACGCGAATGGCGTTTCCATCTTGGCTGGGCTGAAAGCGGGGTGTTAAACGATAAGTTAGGCCCTCCAATTGAAAGAAGTCGTCGAGACCCAAATATTGTTCAGATCCCATGCTGACCGTCCAATAGATCGGGCGCTCCCAATTATTTTGGGCGATGATATCGAGAATAATTAAATCATTCTTCATGATTCCGTTGCGTGGATATTCCCACACTATGGCATTGAGCGTTTCCGCAGAGTCGGCTTCCGTTACAGCACCTTGCCGAATGGCATTGGCCCGATTCACCGGGATTACGAGATTTTTGGAAGGAAAATAATTGATTTGATCGCCCGCTTGCGTTTGCGCTTTCATGCTCGGATCCTCCGATGCAATAAACTTCATCGTTTGTGCGAGATCGACAGGGCCCGTTAAGCCCCGATCATAAAATGGAACATAATCGCGTGTTCCGGTCACGATCTGCTCCGGTGAAAAGGACAGTTTTATGGGCGCCGAATTGTTCACGGGTTTCCTTAGTTGGTTGATGTACCAATCGGTTCCCAACAAACTTAGATTCACCACCCGAATATCCGTACGAATCCCTTCAACTTCCTGGGCATACCAAAGAGGATAAGTATCGTTGTCACCCATGGTGAACAGAATGGCATTCGGCGCGCAGCTTTCAAGGTAATTAATCGCAAAGTCCCGAGCAGTATATTTTCCTGAGCGGTCGTGATCATCCCAATTTTCAGCCGCTAAAATGCCAGGAACCCCAAGGCAAAGCAAAGTCGATAAAGCAGCCGCGGGCAACATCGGGATAAACCGACGAAGGGCCTGTGCCACACCCATGACACCCAAGCCAATCCAAATCGCAAAGGCGTAAAAAGAACCCACATAGGCATAATCCCGTTCGCGTGGCTGCAGTGGCTCGAAATTAAGGTAGATGACAATGGCCACCCCGGTGAGCACAAACAGGATTCCAACCACCCAAAAATCGAGACGCTGCTTGCGGAAATGATAAAATAATCCCACCAACCCCAAGAGAAGTGGCAAGCCATAATACATATTGCGCGCCTTATTCTGTGTACGGATATCAGGCAAATTTTTCAATTCCCCTACACGACCTTCGTCCACCGCCGGAATCCCTGCAATCCAGTTCCCCCGCTCGTAGTCGCGTCCTTGTCCTTGCACGTCATTTTGGCGGCCAGCAAAATTCCACATGAAATAGCGGAAGTACATATGCCCCAATTGGTAGCTAAACAAAAAGTTGAGGTTTTGGCCGAAGGTTGGTTTTTGTCCGTCGCGCAACTTAAGCCATGACTTATAAAAATCAATATGCCTCTGTTGCGTTCCGGCTCGCTTGTAGGCACGCGGAAGTAATGTATTTTGTGTGGGGTCATAAACGGGCACGATATCTTTGCCAATTTCCTCATATTGATCAGTACCCTTGCGGTACTTCATGCTGCCCTCCTCTTGGTCGACCAACTCTGCTGTGAAATAGGGCCCATACAACAAAGGCCGATCGCCATATTGCTCGCGGTTGATGTAGCTCACCAAAGAAAAAATATCGGAGGGTTTGTTCATATTGATCGGTGGATCGGCGTGTGATCGAATCACAATCATTGAATATGAACTATAGCCGATGATGATAAAGGTGGCAGCCAACAATGACATATTGAGCAAGCCCTTAGCCGTTTTTTGAGAATGCATGATGCCATAGGTGAGTCCACCAATCACCAATAAGGCGAACAACAGATTTCCAGAACCGAAAGGCAGACCAATTCCGTTCACCATAAACAGATCAAACTTCGAAGCCAAAGTGGGAAGACCCGGAATGATTCCGTACATAATGACTGCCAAAATGGCAATCGAAATACCGGAAGCCCTCAGAACACCATTGCGGGTAACGGGATACTTACGGAAATAATAGACCAAGCAAATGGCCGGAATAGCCAACAAATTCAATAAGTGAACCCCAATCGACAAGCCCATCAGATAGGCGATGAGCAACAACCAACGATCAGCACCTTCCTCTTCGGCTACGCGCTCCCACTTCAGAATCGCCCAAAAAACAATAGCCGTAAAGAAACTGGAATAGGCGTATACCTCGCCTTCAACCGCTGAAAACCAAAACGAATCGCTGAAGGTATAGGCCAATGCGCCCACCGCGCCAGCGCCCATCAGCAACAATGTGCCCCCAAAATCGAGGGTTGCACCCCCCGACTCCAACATTTTGCGGCCAAGGGCTGTGATGCTCCAAAAAAGAAAGAGGATAGTAAATGCACTGGCAATACCACTAAAGAAGTTTACCATCCAAGCAACCTGTGAAGGGTCGGCAGCCAAAAGGGTAAACATCCGCCCGGTTAACATGAAAAATGGCGCCCCCGGAGGGTGCATAATTTGCATTTTATAACAGGCAGAAATAAATTCTCCACAATCCCAGAAGCTTGTGGTGGGCTCCAACGTAAGGGTATAAACCGCTGCGGAAATGAGAAACACCAGCCAACCGGTGATGTTGTTAATTAGAGGATACGATTTCATGTAGCTTATCAAAAATCAAGTGTCAAAACGAAATAGAAGGCCGAAAATACGGAAAAAACGACACGACGCCGTACATTGGGGGGTGACAAATGCCGGACAGGGGGGATGACCATTGCCGGACAGGTGGGTGACAAATGTCTGACAGGGGATGACAAAAATTGACACCTGGCCTTGGCTAACAATAATATGGAACACGAAGGATATTCATCAAGCGTGATTCCGTCTAATTCCCAACAGAACGACTGCCCTGTTCGCGGAATGCACGAAGCCCGCTGCGTAAAAAGGTGCGGTAGCGCTCAATGTCGGGGTCATAGGCAGAAGGTGTGGTCAATTGCTTTTTCTTACCGTTCATAAGCACATAATAGGGTTGAGAGTTGATTCCAAACACTGAAGCCTGGTAATCGCTCCACTTATTGCCTAAAGTTTTCACTTTCTTTCCACTGAAGCTGCTCACATATTGCTGGGAGCTGGGCAAGACTGTTTTATCGTCGACATACAAGGATATCAACACAAAAGAATCGCGCAGCATCTGCAATACCTCCGGATCGGCCCAGACGCTGGCCTCCATTTTCCTGCAATTCACACAACTGTGCCCGGTGAAATCGATCATCACGGGTTTGTTCACTTTTTCGGCATAAGCCAATCCCTCCTCAAGGTCGAAAAAACAGGAAAGTCCGTGGGGGCAATGAAAAAGCTCGCTGTAGAGGGTTCCTCCTTGGCCAAGAGTGGGTGTGCTGTGGTTAGCGCCGCCCCCGCCTTGGTTTGACACACTCATATCAAAGTCCTGGGTGGCCATGGGTGGAAGAAATGCATTCACCGACTTTAAAGGGGCGCCCCATAAACCCGGAACAAGATAGAAGGTAAAGGAAAGAGCCACCACAGACAAGAGAAAACGGGGTATGGAAAGGGGCTCTGGTCCTGGATCGTCGTGTGGGAAGCGGATAAAACCCATGAGGTAAAGACTCAAACTCAAAAAAAGCGCTATCCAAATCACCAGAAAAACCTCTCGGTCGAGTATTCCCCAATGATAGGCCAAATCTACATTGCTCAAAAACTTCAAAGCAAATGCCAATTCCAGGAGTCCGAGCACCACCTTCACCCGATTGAGCCATCCACCCGAACGGGGTAGGCTCTTGAGCCATCCCGGGAAGAGTGCAAACAAGCTGAAAGGCAAAGCCAGCGCCAAGGCAAAGCCAGTCATCCCCACCGCTGGGCCCAAGACAGCACCACGGGTGGCCGCCTCAACCAGCAAGGTGCCAATTATGGGGCCCGTGCAGCTAAAGGACACCAACGCCAAGGTGAACGCCATAAAAAATATGCCGGCCCAACCCCCACGCTCGCTGTTGGTGTCGGCCCTATTCACCCAAGAAGAGGGAAGGGTGATCTCGAATGCGCCCAAAAATGAAATGCCAAACACCACCAACAGCACAAAAAAGGCCAAATTGAACCAAATGTCGCTCGCCATAGCATTGAGGGCATCAGAGCCAAATGCGAAGGTCACGATTAACCCCAACCCCACGTAGATCACCACAATGCTAAGCCCATAGAGCAACGCTTTCGCCAAACCTTGTTGGCGGCTTCCCGTTTGTTTGGTGAAATAACTTACCGTGAGCGGAATCATAGGAAAAACACATGGGGTAAGAAGCGCAATGAATCCACCAAGGAGTCCGGCAAGAAAAATTCCCCACAATGCACCACCCGCGGTTCGTCCCTCGGTCTGATCTTCAGCCGAACCGGCGCTACCTTCTGCATCTGAATTAGTGCTACGTTCTGCATCTGGATCAGCGCTACCTTCTGCATCTGGATCAGCGTTAGGTTCTGCATCTGAATTAGTGCTACGTCCTGTATCCGGGCCCGCAGTCCGTCCATCAGAAACGGCTGCCCCCTTGTTCGCCTCCATCGGGTTCGATCCCTGGCTCATTTCGCCTGGTGCAGAAGCATGGGCGCCCGATTGGGCAGGGGCACCGGCAGGTGAAAACACCAGGTCAAACTCAGTCTCCTCTGGCGGAAGGCACTGTTTATCGTCGCATACCATGGCATAAACATTCCCCTTAAGCCGCGCCCCTTGGCGCTTGACCTTAAACTTCTGCTCAAAAACCGCTTCCTTCTTGAAATAGCGAACCAACAAACCCTCCCAAACTTCTGCTTTTTCCTCGTAGACCTTGCTGCGCTCCACCACTTTACCCAGCCGCTGCCAATCCTTCGATGGGTGAAACGTGAATACCGTACGCTCGGGGCCCATACCGTCGCCAATATTCATTTCCTGGGCGTAGAGGTGCCAGCCTTTATCGATGCGCGCCTTGGCCCGAAACAAGGCCTCTGTTTCACTGGTGGCCACCCATTCAAAACTCCACTTAATGGGGTTCAGAATTTGAGCCGAAGAATTGATGGCTAATAAACAGCATGCAACAACGAGCGTTACCCTATTGACCAGCATTACCCAATTGACCCAATTTTTAATCGCCCCAAACATTGTATTCGGTTATTTCGATCAGGTTACCGTCGGGATCATGCACAAAAAACATGCGGCGGCCCGATTCCCGCACCCCTTCGTCGACCAGCGTCGCACCAGAGTCGACCAAAGCCTCGCGGTTGGCGTCGTATTCACCCTCGCGCGATTCCAGAACGATGTGTTGGTTGGGGTATTGTAGTTGCCAAGATTGCTCGCTGCCTTCCTCAGCGGCCACCACCAAATGACAAACCAACATCGTACTGCCTGCCACAAAAACGGCATGTTTGCCTTTCACATAACTCTGCGTG
>VGGT01000120.1 GCA_016868485.1 Bacteroidota bacterium | reverse complement strand
TGCACCACCGAGAAGTGACGCGTAATGTTCAAGGCATCGACCGAGTTCACACCGCCCCAAGGCTTGTTGGTTTGGTACTGCAGTGTATAAGCGCCGGGAGGAACGGGACCGAAGTTGAAGTCACCCGAGGCATTCGTGATCACTGAAGTGACTTGAACACCACCCGACAACAAACGAACTGTTGTGTTAGTCATCGGCGTAAGGGCCGTGTTGTCGTAGCGAAGTGTACCAGAAACGGGGGGCTGAATGCTACCCGCGATAGACACTAATACCGTATCCGACTTAACACACACTCCATTGGTGGCAGTGAGGACATAGGCAGTAGTTGTACTAGGCGTAACGAGGAGCGTGTCCGCCGTACCCAACTGAGCACCGTTTGCATCTGTCCAAATCAAACTGAGGTTTGAACCATAATGAATACGGCCTCTCCAATAACGTGGCGTACAGCAAGTCTGCCAGTTAATACACAAGCCCTCACCATTCAAAATAGTGAGGTCTGCATTCGAGAAGTTAATACCAGATGAAGAGTAATAATTGTAGTATTGCAAATAAATGGCGATCGTGCCACTTGCGGGAATATTGATACCTCCAATCGGCATAAACGTAGCAGTTCCACCCACTGTAGGATTAATGGTGTAGCTACCCTCCAAAGTCCATGCAGCCTGGTTGGTTTGGAAACCGTTCTTTGTACCTGACTTATAGTAGACATTCACAGTCTGTGATCCGGCGTTGAATGGCAATACATCGAAGCCAGTGATCGAAACACCTGCTGCAGGCGCAGTTATATCGAACATAAAGCCTCCACCACACGATGTAGTAGCAGATTGTGTGAGGTCGCCCAAAATTCCACTCGGACCCTGTACACTGCTCGCGCGGAGTACTGCGGAGGCACCTGCAGCGATTGTGGTGTCATTACCGGCACTGATCACAATCGGATCATCCATGAAGCGAACGATGTCTGAAGTATCGGTGAGGTTTATGGCATCCTGAGCACTCACAAAGTAGCGCTTCATGACAGCAGAAGCACCCGCAGGCAATGTGGCGCGCCATGTGGAGTCGGCGGCTGTGTACACCATTGGGGTTGCAGTGAACGACCCGGAACCTGTAACGTCGTGGTGAAGATTAACGCTTGTGAGTGCCGCAAAATGACGTACTTTAGCCACAATTGGGCGCGTTGATAATGCACACGAATCCGTTGCACGCGTCACAAATGTGATGATCGGATCGACAGGAACACGAACCCGGAAATTATCGAAGCCCAAACCTTCATAAACAACAGAAGCATCGGATAGGAAGGCGATACGGAACTTCACAGAAGGCAGGTTGTTCACCACATTCAAATCATGTATAGCACGTACCCAGCCTCCACTACCTGGATTTCCCGTCCACACCGGAGATCCAGGAATCGGACCAAGTGTTGTTGTCAGATTGTACCAGTTGGTGCCTGAGCCCAAAGTACCCAAAATACTCCATGTGGCACCTGCGTCTGTTGAGTAATAGAAAACACCTTTATCCCAGTTGTTTTCCATATTCCACCACAAATCGAAGGATACCTCTGCACCATAAACACCGGTAAAGTTGAAGCATGGTGATTCGATATAACCGTTCTCATTATTGTTATAGTTACCCGACAGGTTTGTTACCCAACTATTGCTTCCACCTGGAGCCGCGGTATTGATTACGCCTCCCGCGGGAGTACCTAATGCCCATGTAGTTGTTCCGCCCACTACCCAACCGCCAGCACCATTTTCAAAGTTCTCATTGTAGGGCAAGGTTGCTCCTGAGATAACCGGGATGTTGTACACCACCCGAACAGTTGTATCGTTCGAAGCAGTTACATCACCGGTTAGACCTGTGTAACCTTTGATGCTGTAGGCACCCGTAGCAGACATATTGGATGTGGCCGCAAAGGTGTGGTTGGACGACATTCCAAAGTCGATTGAGCCGCTGAAGGTCTCAGTTACGGCTGCACCACCATTCACACTGTAACTTACAGGGAAGTTGCTCTGTGTAGCCGTACCAAAGTTGGTGATGCGAACAGTGATGGATTCTGTTGCGCTCAATCCACAAGCATCGTTGGGCGACAATACGGCCACAACACCCAAATCACTCGGTTGAGGCGCCAAAATGTTAACAGAAAAATCTTGGGTTTCGCCCCAAGTATAAGTGCCACAAGGCTGAACTGTTGTACCCAAAGCCGTTTCCATAAGTACAACACGCAGACGAGTAACACCAATGAAAGTCCCAACTGGCAAGTTTCCTGTAACGGTTAGGATGCTACCCGCTGGAACAGGGCCCTCAGCAACCATTTCACTGATCGGATCAAAAGTCAAATCATTGTTAACATCAATATAAACTTTTGCATAAGCTAAGTAGTTACCACCACATGTACCATGCCCGATTGCAACCGGGAACGAGGCGCCGGAAATAATTTGGAATGGTGGCAACGCTGTGTAATCTGTGTACGTGGCACAATTACCTGGTCCAACAGGGGAAGTAACCACAACACCATTAATTGAAACACTGGCAATTCTTGTATCAAAGGTTGAAGTGGCATTACTTGGGCAGTAGTTCATCGAAAAATTGGCAATCGTCCAAGGACTAATATTCGTTGGCGTACAAACCGAACGAACATATGCTGTGTAACTCGAGCCAACCAATAGACCCGTGGCCGTGTAATTTGTACTGGTTACTGAAGTTCCACTTGTAGGAACGGGAGAGCCGGCCAAAACAACCGCAACCTCCCATTCAGTCTCACTTCCACCCGCAACCCAGTTCAACCCCGCTGTGCTGGCCGAAGATGGGGCTGCATTTAATGAGTTAGGGAATGGACAAGACGGAATAGCCTCAACAGAAACATCGTCTAAGTGGAAATCGATGTCAGGTGTGGTTGTATTAGTCGTAGCTACAAAAGCAATTTTGACTATGCCCGAATAACTACCCAAATTCACAAATTCCAACTGACCGGTATTACTATACGATCCGGCGCCTGTATACGTACGAATCACGTCAACATTCGACCAAGTTGCTCCTGCATCTGGTGATACGACCACATCAACACGGTGGGTGCCTAGAGTTGATTGAGCAATAGTTCCAAAATAACTGGTTACGGCCATCCGATAAGACAAACGATAGATGCCCGGGGTGGTACCTAGATCAATAGCCTGTGAAATCAGCCAAGAGTTCTGGGTTGACCACAGATTTACTTTAGCAGCCCGATTGGTTCCAGTGCCATTACCAAAGTTGGTCGATGAAAACCAATTACCGGCGTTTGGTGTAAGCGTTACCGAAGTGCCCAAAACACCACTGGCCTTTTCCCAACAATTGGGAAGCGGGGTACCGGTCCAACTGGCAAAGGTTTGAGGAGCTGTTGGTGCAGGCTCGAATGCACAGGCTGTTGTGAACGGAATTGGGCCAGTCCAGGGACTGAGCAAACCAGAGGCACAGACAGAACGCACATAAGATTCATAGTTGGTCTGCGCATTCAACCCTGAAGCACTGTATGAGGTAGTTGCAGAGGCAATACCCGAACCTGTTGGCAAACCAGATCCTGCCGGCTGGATCACCACCTCATACGATAATGCGGTGGCAGATGCAGTCCAGTTGAGATCAGCCGTATAGGCAGTAATGTTACTTGCCGTTAATCCAGATGGTTCTGCACACTGGGGGATGGCCTCCACCCGGAAATTGTCGACAAATACATCGGGGCCAAAACCTGAATTCATTCTAAATTGGAAGACAACCTCCTGCCCTGTGTATGATAAAGGAAGGTTTGCTGTCTCAAGGGCGAAATTCGCAACAGGGGATGGAGTGGTTATTCCAGATCCAACAGTATTAAAGTTCGGACCATTGAGATTCACTAAAGTATCCCAGGTGGAGCTACCCACAATCTGCCCGAAGAGGAGAAGCTGGTCGTTCGGATAAACAGCTTGGTATTGGTGCGACCAGTTGAAACGAGCACGAGCATCGGCACTAATATTGATTGGTTGAGTGGTTGCAAGTGCGAAGTTGCCTGAGGACTGATTCCAGAAATTGGCCCTCATGTGATCAAGTGCTCCAGTGGAGTTAGCTGCTTGTATGGCGGAAAACGTTCCACCTGTCATGTTCCAACAATCAGGAGGCCAAACATTGAAATCCATAAGATATGGCAGAGTTGCCGTAATGCAAGTAGTCCTAAACAAAATTGGACCAACCCATACGCTGGTATTGGTACCACAATTAGACCGGACATAGCCTTCATATTGGGTGTTTGGCGAAAGTCCGGATGCCTGATAGCTTGTAGACGTAACAGGTGTACCCGATCCGCTGGGTGTACCTGACCCAGGTGCTTGAACCACTACTTCGTAGAAGACAGCTGTGCTGTTTCCCGTAAAATTAATCGTTGCAGATGAGGAGTTGACACCCGAAACACTGAGCGCTTGGGGCGCAACACATGCTGGGGGTGGGCCAACTGTGAAACAGTAGTCCTCTGTTTCACCCCACGAATAACTAGTGTGAGCGTAATTTGTAGTAGACGCAGGCATCTCAATTACCACAACCCTCATCCGAGTAGTTCCTTGTGGGGCACTTACAGGCACCACAAATGACCCCGTAAGGGTTCTTGTTAACGCACTGAGCGATGTTGGCTCTGAATAAACTTGCTCATCAGCATCCAACCAATCACCATCATTATTCCAATCTACATAGATTTGAAAGAAGTGGCTATATGCAAAAGTTCCACAAGAAGTCATAGTTAAACTAAAATTAACCACAGCACCCTGACCTTCGCTTGCTCCGGTTCCTAAGTTCGTGTAATTGGAGTAGCGATTAAGCAATGAGCCAGGGCCAGTTCCTGTTGTGGCACAAGTAGACGAATTGCTAAAAGTACCTATTGTAACATTTGAAATATCCTCATCAAGTGTTGTAGACGCAATTCCTGTTAGACTATAACATCCAGAAGTACAACCACCTGCATCCACTCCAACAGAAACAACTGAGGATGTATTGGATAAGCCGGAATTGGTGCAGGTGGTAACGAGTCGATAGTCTGTAGCAACAGAATGCGATAGAGAGGTACTGGAGGATGTGGCACCTGCAAGCGGCGACCACGTTTGACCGGAATTGGTGGAATATTCCCATTGATAGGTGAAACCGGTGCCGGATGTCAGTCCAGTTGCAGATAAGGTAAAGTTCGCACCCGGACAAGCCAAAGAGGTCGACGCAAGAGCCGTGCCTGGGTCAGGAGTACCACTACAAGGGACGGCAGCAATGAAAGTAACGCACCCAATAAAGCCACGAGGCGCAAACTGAAAAGCAACATTTGACAATCTCGGGGAGCCAGCAGCACTGGCATTGGCTGTTGCGGGTCCGCCAGATAAAATGTCGCAACCTCCACTGCTGTATGTATATGACATACCCGAAGTCAAAGTACTGTAGCGAAGTCTGCCCAATGTTGCCGTGGCTGCACTCGAAGCGTTTATAGCAATACCTATTGTTTGACCAGCTGGCACCAACAAACTCAATGAATTATTGAAAAACGACTGAGGATTGGTCGTAGTAGTATTACCAACACCAGCGATCGTGGCACTACCAAATTGCGTCCAGTTGGTGCTGTTCAACGCAGGGAATGCTGCTGCAGATCCATAAGCCAAAGCGCCCGGGCGCCACCAAGCCTCGGTAGCCACATTATCAGTTACCCCCACTACACTTGAGATGTCATTAATGATAACATCATAGGTATTGTTGTTTCTGAAATTGAAAGTCACCTTTCCGTTTCCGTTGTTGTTCGTCGGGTTGGCACAAGCCGGTTGGGCCTGAACCGTACCGTTAAACCATGCGAGCCCCATAAAAAGCAGGGACACTAAGGAGAAGAAAGTTAATGATCGCAGCACACCCGGAACCCGACGCATGGACAGTAAAATAGTTTTCATATGTGTAAAGATTTATTTAAAATTTTCGGAAATTTAATAAAAAAATTGGCAATCCACTACTATTTAAAGATTTTTTTTACTTTAGGACCGCAAGCCCAAAAAAAAAACCGCCCCACAGAAGTTGCTTTGCGAGGCGGTTTTGAAAATTAAATCCAAACAAACTAGCGACGAAGCACCAGACGGATTTGCTCTGTGCGGTCGCTGAGGCGAACCTCAAGCATGTAGACTCCGTCGCGCTGGACAGACAAGTCAAGCTCCGTGGTGCCCGCAACCGGTAGGCTGCGCAGTACCTCGCGACCCGACAAAT